>JBAXUS010000129.1:0-17275 GCA_037129555.1 Planctomycetota bacterium | reverse complement strand
CTTCCGAGATGATCTCTTCTTTGAAGTCACCCTTATTCGGATCGTAGTCTGCCCAGGCTTGTGTGGGTGATCTCGGGACATCGGCCGCATGGAGAGCAGCCAGCGGCGCGAGCAGCAGGGCGGTGAGGAGCGCGAGCGAGTGTTTCATTATTTCCTCTTTCCTCCTTTGAAAGATTTTGGCTCTCTACATTTTTTCAAACGGTATCGCCTCGAAGCCGGGGATGTCCTTGAATACACGCGAGTCCGGGGATAGTGCGAAATTCCAGCCCGCTTCATCGACGAATCCGGGAACGGAGTTGCCGGCGTGGTCAATCGGGTTATGGTCTGGATGTCGATGTTTGCGTAGTCTGCCAACCAATCGCCTTGAGCATGGGTTCAATCTCGGGATTGGCCATGAAAAGCCGCCAGCATAAGCCAGTTCGATGGTTTTCAATCATTGCGATGATGGGACCCTGATCGATCGCCAGCCATTCGTCGGCGAACCAATCGCGATCCAAATTGAACGCGTCTTTGAAACCGAATTCGCCCCAGAGGCGCTTGCCGTAGGTTCGGTACAGATGCTTGAGGCAGTCGAGCGATTCGGCGGGCGTGTATGGCATGGCGCTGAGGGCGGCGGTGGGGGCGATAGTGCCTGAATCGTTTGTGCCGGGAGCATTTCCGCGATAACCATCGGGAACGAGGCTGGCCGTTATCCCCCAAACCTCCGCACCGTAGCCCTGATGCTTTCCTGGGTTTTCGATGGCGTAGGCGCGTTGAATCAAACTGGCGTTGCGATTGTTGACGAAATAATCGCAGAAGCGGTCGCGCTTATTCCGCGGATCAAAACCGATGAAGGAGTAATGCGTGAAAAACAAGGGCCCGCCCAATGGACGACCGACGGTCAAATTAAAACCGTAATATTCTTTGTTGCGGACATAATACTTTTGCCCGGCCCAGCCCTCATAATAGCAATCCGCCGGGATCGGATGAGTCGGCGAGGCGATCGCCAACAAATAGGCGATCATGCCTTCATTCCAGCCGATGATCTTGAGATTCTTCTTCCATTCGAAATTCGGCGACCAATGCCAGTAGAGGCTTTTCCCGCCCGGCTCTTTGAGAAACCAATCCCACTCGACGGCATTCCAAAGCCGCGTCACCCGCGTGCGAATCTCGGTCTCGACCGCATCCGTGCCGCTAAAGTATTGTCGAGCTGCCAATGCCCCCTGCATGAGGAAAGCGGTTTCGATGAGGTCCGCGCCATCGTCGTCAGGTGAGAACGGTATCGTTTTCCCGGTCGTGCCGTCAATCCAATGGGAAAACGCGCCGTGATAGCGCGTTGCTCGATCCTCCAGGAAGGCCAGAATAGTTCGGGTGCGTTCAGCAATTTCGGCTCGTGGCGCGAAACCATGTTCGGCACCGACGATCAGAGCGAAGAGTCCGAAACCCGTGCCGCCCGTGGCGCAGGCGCGTCCGTAGTTGGAGCGCTCGTGGATCAAGCCGCTCGTGGGATGTGCGTAATCCCAGAAATAGCGAAAAGTCGCCGCTTGAATAGACGTCAGCAATTCGTCGTCGCTCAGTTCCCGCGTGCGCGCGGAAACGACGGGCGAAGGGTAGGCGTCCGAGTGAGCAATGCGATAGTAGAATGTCTGGTTGTTCTCGCCGATAAAATCGCTGTAGATATTGGACCGGTGTGCGGTAGCGATGCGAACGAACGGTCCATCTGGACGCTCCGCGCGTTCCACGGCGAATCGTTCCTTACCCGTCGCCGCCGGCAACCAATGCAGATCGATGCGCCGGTCATAGCCCGTGGCGGTGAGAGACTCCACCGCCCGCGCCGAGACCATCAGGCAGCAGATCAAAAGCAAGCGTTTCATCGAGTCGAACTCCTGTTTATTGGGCGCTTTTTTCATAGCCGTGCATTCAATGCTGCACGAACGCGGGAATCAATCGCTCTGCAGCGACCGTCAACATGTTGCCCATGCCTTTATCGTGGGACGTGACCACCGCGATGAGGTCGATTTCCGGGAACATGAAAATGAATTGTCCGCCGGCACCCCGGCCTTCGATACAGTGATAGGTCTTGTCGGCCACTTTGAAATCCTCCACCCACCAGAAGAAGCCATAGTACGACGTGCCGTAGCTGTGGACGTTGGGACTGGTCGCGCGCGTGATATACGCTTCGGGGATGAGTTGCTCGCCCTGCCAACGGCCGTTGTTGACGATGAGCATTCCGAACTTCAGCATGTCGCGCGAACAGATGGCGCTGCCCGCCGCGGATTTCGGCAGGCCGCTGACGGCGTTCTCCCATTGATAATTCACGATGCCCAGCTGCTTAAGCAGCTCGTTTTTGATAAACTCGGATGCACCATTCGGGGTAACCGCATCGAGCACCTGCATCGCAATGGCTGGGTCGGCCTCTTGGTATTTGAATTTGCGCGGCAGGGCGGGAATGGGTTCGCTGTTTTGCAGATAGGCCTGGATTTCGCCTTGCCCTTTGAGTTGCGCCGGATGTTGCCGCAGTTCCTTTGCTTTTTCCTCGGAGAGGCTGATCCCAGAGTGCATCTGCATCGCTTGCGCGAGCGTGATGGCGTCGGAGCCCGGGGCGAGTTTCGCGGTGTCGAGTTTCTTCAAAAAGCTAATCGCAGATTTGTCGATATCGTCGGCTTTGAGGAGACCCAATTGAATCGCCCGGCCCAGGGCCAGCGCGGTATAGGATTTGGTGATCGACATTTGATAGTGCGGGAAATTCGCGCGGCCCCGGCGATAGTACGATTCGAAGAGCAACTTACCCTTGTACGCGATGAGCAGGCTGTCCACGTTGTTGATCTTTTCGTCTTTCGGCGCGTGGGCAATTTCGTCGGCGAATTTCAAAATAGCATCGACGCTCCCGCCGTCGGTGCCCAGCTTGCCGACAGTGATGCCATCCTTCTTGTCCTCCGGCGCGACACTGATGTAGGGCTTGTCGATGTCAGGCAATTTCGCTTCAAGTTGATAAAGATTATCCTTGGTGTTGAGTTCCGTGACTTCGGGGGCGAGGCCGTTACTTTGCTCGGCGTGAAGCGGACGTATGGCGCACAGCGCGAACAGTGCGAGCGCGGCTGGGGCGATGACGAGTTTAAACATTTCGAATGTCTCCGGTTTTGGTTTCAACGCAAACGTTAGAGTGAGTGAGCGCAGACTATTGGGTCTGCGCTCACGAAAATCCAGTCATTTTTACACCGCTTTGAAATAGCATGTTAAAACAAAGATGATAAATATTATCAAAAAGTTGGCTTGTCAACCAGGACCGGCCTAATAAAAGCCCGCACAAGGCTGACATTGTGACATCCGAAGTTGAATGGCTTGGATCTGATTCCAGGGACGGCCCGCAAAGCGCCCCGCGCAGCCATCTCGCGTCTTATCAAAAAGGCGCGAGTCTTTAAAGGGATCGTCGTTTCACGCCAAACGCTGAACGAGGCACGACCCAAGGGTGTGATGCGGATCTCCAAACCTCCGGCCAGCGCGATATCGGCGCGCCTGTCAGTGCCTTCTCCGAAGCCAGCGCCAGCACATGGGCGCCTGAAGCAGAAGCGGACATCGGAGCTAAACAGGTCCTCTGGAAATTTATGGAGTGAAGCGATTTGCCCGGCGGTGATGTTCGCGATACAGCGCAGCACCACATTCGGCGTGATGGAACGCTGACCACACTCCAATCGCCAAAATTCGGCCTCGATAGCTAAAATGATAGATCAACTGTTTGAAAAGTTAACTTTTTTTCGAAAACCTGACAACACAAAGCGGTGTATTGACTGTTCGTAGTCCTCTTTATTCCCGGCGGCGCATTAAGTACGCGATCGTCCGACAATCCAGCACAGATTGGCGTAAATTAACCGTTCGAGAAAGGAGAATCGAATGCAAATCTCCAGAAGGAAGTTCTTGAGATCGGCGTCAAACGCCGCATTGCTCTTGCCGTTTCTGCCGTCGATCGCGCGTGCAGATGATAAGACAACTAAGCCGCAGAAGAAGTTGGTCATGTTGTACGTGCCCAACGGTCTTGTGCGCAGGTCGTTCTTTCCGGGCGAAGAAAACGGAGAGATTCCCGGATTCGTGGGCGGCTTTGGCGCCGACAAATTCAAAAATGAAAAGCGAATCAGGAACAAGCCCGGTGTTTATCCGCTGCAACTGAGCCCCACCATGCAGCCGCTGGCCAACAACATGGGCGATGTCACGCTGGTCACGGGGCTGGATCGGACGTACAAGAACGGCCAAGACGTTCATGCTCAAGGCGCGTCCTGCTACCTCACGAGCGTCTCGCCGGAGCAGGCAGAATCCAAGAAGATGCTGCATCCAAACGGCCGGTCGCTGGATCAAATCATCGGCGACAAAGTCGGGCTTTCGACCGTTTTCAAAACGATGGAGATCAGTTGCAACGGCTTCAAGGCTGGCAAGGAAGACATCTATTTCGACAATATATCCTGGTATGGTCCGGATAAAATCGCGCCGTCAATCAAAGATCCGAAGAAGCTTTACAAGCGCCTGTTTCTGGGGGAAGGTTACAATCAGCACCTTGCCGACGTCACGGATTTGATGCGGGCAGATGCCAACGATCTCGAAAAGCATCTGGGGCGCGAAGATCGCGGCACGATGACCGAATTTATGGAGATGATTCGTGACATTGAACTCCGCATCGCCCGTCTTGAGAAAGCCATTGCCGGGACGAAAGTCAAAGTGGTCACCGACGCCGATTTGCCGCGCGGCGAATACATCCGGTTGATGGGCGACCTGATGATTCTCGCGCTTCAGATGGGCATCACCAACGTCTGCACGTTCATGGTTGGTCCGGAGCGCTGGGACGCGCCGCTGATGTACGAAGGCGTCTTTCCCAAACCGGTTCAGCATCACAACATGACGCACAATCAAAAAGGCGACGGCTGGAAAGAACTCCAAAAGATCGACGTGTTTCACATGGAACAATTCGCCTACGTTCTTCAGCGCATGAAGGTGGTGAAGGAGGCGGATGGCACATCGTTGTTCGACAATTCCATAATCACTTACGGCGCGGGATTGGGCGACGGCGCGACGCACCAGTATTTCGATCTGCCGCTGATCGTCGCCGGAAAGGCGCAAGGCGCGATCAAGCAGGGACGCTTCATTCAATGCAAAAGCGGGACGTTGAACTCGAACATGTGGCTGACCATCGCCCAACTCATGGGCCTGGAAATGAAAGCGTATGCGGACAGCAATGGAGTGATCTCAGACCTATGGAAATGAACCGCTCAACACAACTTGCCGTTCAGGTCCCGCTGTTGCTATACGTATTGGCAACGATCTGTCCACGTGCCGCCGCCGAAGATGATTTTGACACGGCGATCAAGCCCATATTAGCCGCCAGCTGTGTGAAATGTCATTGCAAAGAGAAGACGAAAGGCAAAGTCAATCTAGACGAGATCAAAACGGAGGCGCAGTTGCTTGCAAATCCGAAATTGATAAAGAGCATCATGGAAGCCGTGGAGGCTGTCGACATGCCTCCTGAGACGGAACCGCCGCTGTTGGAAAAGAGCCGCACTGATTTTCTCGCGGCGCTCCGCCAGATGTTGCGTGTGTCGGCGGCAAATAAGGATCCCGAACAGCAGCAAACATGCCGTTTGAATCGGTTTCAATATAACAATTCGATTCGCGATCTGTTTCAACTGAAGACGGATGTCTTCAGGCTTCCTGAAAAGCTGATGACCCGGCAAGGAAATTATCTGGTATCGAAATCTCCCGCGATGCCGCATCACGTCGATGTGGCCTGTCATGCATTGAACGATGGCGGCGGTTTGAAAGACGTCGAGCCGTTTCCGAAAGATCTGCGCGCGCAGCACGGGTTCGATAATCAGGCCAATCAACTGACGCTCTCGCCATTGCTTTTGGATGCGTTCCTCAGGCTCAGCGTCGCAATCGTCGAAAGCCCGGATTTCAACGAGAACAGTGTCGGAATCTGGAACGATTTCTTTCGCGAACCGGCCGCCGGCATCGATAAGAAGGAGGAAGTTCGCAAGAGGTTGCGCCGGTTTCTAACGAACGCCTTCCGTCGGCCGGCGGATGACGCCGTGTTGGACCGCTATGCGAGCTACACGCTTGGGAAGATGGAGAAGGGGCTCTCGTTCACGGATAGCATGAAGAAGGCCGCGTCAGCGATACTTTCGTCTCCGAAGTTTCTGTATCGAACCATCGGCGCGCGGAACGATCCCTTTGCACTGGCGTCCGATCTGTCGTTTTTTCTCTGGGGAAGCGCTCCCGACGAGGAGCTTCTCAGGTTGGCGGGCAATGGCGAACTCGCGAACCCCGCCGTGCTAAAAAAGACCATCGACCGCATGATCGCCGATCCAAAAGTCGAGCGTTTCCTCGATAGTTTCCCGGCGCAATGGATGCAGCTTGAAAATGTGCTGGGCGCCGCTCCCGATCCCAAACAGGTTCCATATTTCAGCATCGATCCGAAAAGTTCAGCCGGTTTGCAGATGCTGCTCGAACCGCTGTTGCTCTTCGACACGGTATTCATCGAAGACCGGCCGATCGCGGATCTCATCGCGCCGGCATTCAGCTACCGAAGTGAGTTTCTTGAAGCGTGGTACACATCCGGTTTTAAGCCGCCGGCGGTGGACGCGGAGAAAATCAACGCGGCCAATCGCGAAAATGAGAAGCGGCGTTTGGCGCTGACGGAAACCATTCGGAAAACACAGGCCGATTTGGATGCGCTGGTCAACCCGATCAAGGCTGGTTTGATGGCAACCAAGAAACACGCGGGAGGCAAACAATCGGCGGATCTAAAACCGTATGCGGCGTGGGATTTCAAGGGCGATTTGAAAGACTCCGTCGCCGGCTTAAAGTTGACGGCGCACGGCAAGATCGCCTATAAGGACGGGATGGTTGTGCTTGAGAAAGCGTACTTGCAAAGCGATCCGCTGCCGATCGATTTGAAGACCAAGACGCTGGAACTGTGGTTTAAGTTGAAGAGCGTCAATCAGCATGGCGGCGGTGCTATGACGATCCAAGGGGCGGACGGTGCGTTCGATTCAATCGTCCTTGGAGAACGGAAAGACGCACATTGGATTTCCGGTAGCAACGGCTTTGCGCGCACGGAAGATTTCGAGGACTCGTCGCCCGAGGGTGCGGTCGATCAGTTGTTGCATCTGGCGATGGTTTATGCGGAAGACGGCACGACGACGCTTTATCGCAACGGCACCGTTTACGGCAAGCCTTACAAAAAAGGTGTCATGACCTTTCCGAAGAATCAGACGACGGTGCTGTTTGGCCTGCGCCACGTTCCTGAGGCGAAAGGAAAGTATCTGTCGATGAGCCTCGCCCGCGCGCGGTTGTACGACCGCGCTTTAAGCGCCGATGAAATCGCGGTCTCCAGTGGCGGAGAGAATCTGTTCATTTCGGAAGAAGAACTGCTGAGCGCACTCGACCCCGAGCAAAAATCGCGGTACGCGGTATTGAAGGAATCGCTCAAACGCAGTGAAACGGAACTCAAAAACGTGCCCAAGCCCGTCGACCTTGCAAAGCAGCAGCAGGAGGTTAATGAACGTTTTGACGATGATATGCGGCGCGCGATGCGATCGAGCGGTTTTCAGCGCATTCCGCTGCTGGACCCGCGCTACGGCGGCGTGATCACCAACGCGGCCACGCTGACCATGACGTCGTCGCCCACGCGAACGCTGCCCATCGCCAGAGGCGCGTGGATCATCGAAGTCATTCTCAACGATCCGCCGCCCCCGCCGCCGAACGATGTTCCGCCACTCAACGAAGACACCGGATCAAAGGAATTGACGATCCGAGAAAAGTTCGCAAAACACCGCGAAAACCCAAGCTGTGCGGGCTGCCACGCGCGTATCGATCCGCTGGGTTTCGCGCTCGAAAACTTCGACATCGCCGGGCGCTGGCGCGACCGCTACGACAACGGCCGGAGCGTCGATCCCAGCGGGACGCTGCTGAAGAAACACGCGTTCAAGGATGTCGTGGAATTCAAGGAGTCGCTGCTGAAGGAAAAGAAGCGTTTTGCGAAGGCGTTCACCGCCCATTTGTTACGCTTCGCGCTGGCCCGGGAACTCACGCCCGCCGACGCGTTCGCCGTCGATCAGATCGTCGAAAAAACAGCCGGCACTGATTTCAAGCTCAAGGCGATCATCCGCGAGATTTTGTGTTCGAGCAGTTTCAGGCGGATGGATTGATCGGCGATAGCGGCGGCTCGGTAAGGCAAGCGCGGAGAATTCAGGTTCAACGTCGCCAACCAATTGGTAGGAATTGATCTTCACCTATAGGAATTTGTAGGGAGCGAGGATTGAAAACGTGCTTGCTAATAGCAGCTTCATTTGGGAACTCCAGGCTGTGGAGATTGATTGAGAGACCGTAATTGATCGGCTAGCGGATTATTAGATTGGAATATTTGGTCCACGAGGATATGGCCCCAACCGCCGGTTGCATTATCGACGATTTGAATGTGTGCGGTCTTTCCGGCGAATTCGCTCACTTCCCACGACGCCGGAGCCAGTTCTTCACTGCCCCCGGGAGTCTTGTTGGTACCGGTGGCGGTACGCACGACTTTGTTATCAACAATAAGATTCATGCACGTCTTGCCTTCAAAACCGCCGCCACCGATAAGGAAGTGGATGGCTTTGCGTTCGATTTTGAAATCGGGCGACGTCAGCGTGCCGATAGACAAGTCGCCGCCATTAAAACTGTTGACGAGCCCCTGGCCCAAATAACCGTGGACGTGCATCTGTCCCGGCAACGTTCCCCGCGCTGGTCCGCTGCCAAAAGCAGTGCCATCTGCTTTCCAAGTTCCGTAGTCCTTGCCTTCGAAATCGGCGATCATTATGTCGTCGGGAGCGGGGATGTACGTCATGGGTGATGCCGGAGCGGCAGGAGCCGGTTTCGCCGGCAGCTTAAGCTCCGCGAGAATTTTCACCGCTTCGGCTCCGGCGGGTGTTGATCGGTAACTCCCTGACAGGACATCGAGCCGCTCTTTGTAGCCCCATGGATCGCTCGGATTGGCCCGTTGGTAAGCGCGGGCTTCGCTCATCAATTGCTTAGCCCGCTGGACGCGCATATGTTCGAAGTCATCGTTCGCGGGCGCTGAATATGGTTTCACGGCTGCTTTTTGGTCAATAACCACGGGGCCGGCGGTTAGCACACGTTGCGATTCACTCGGAGCGTTCAAAGTTGCGCTGGAGTCCTGTGAAGATTTACCGGTCACTGTGGCGTTTACGAAGGGCTTGGAGCCCAATGCGTGAATGAGCAGCATCACGCACGCCAGAAGGAATATCGCTCCAACCATTATGAACGCAACGGGAAGGTTCTTCTTTGGCATTTCGCCAAAACCCGGGATTGGCGATTGCACTTTCGACAGAAGCCGATTCTTCAATGCGCTTCCCCAGCTTCGCGCAGCTTTCGCAGCACACTTTTGCACTGAGATTGGACTGCTCCCGCGCACTTTCCACTTCAGTCCTCAATCCGCAGAAATGGCAGTAGTCGAGAATCATGCGAATCTCCTTCTTGGGGGGAACGTCCGGCGTTACACTCTTGTTTAAAATGCGCGTGATGGGCTTTCGAGGGATCATGGTTGCATTCCTATTTATTTAAACGAATTCGCGTGAAACGATGGACCTATGTCTTAACGAATGCCGGAATCAGCTTATTCGGCAGCATGAACAACATATTGCCCCATCCCCTTAGTCGTGCATGTAACGCTGGTATTTCCAGCGCACGAGTTCGCGCCCCTGGAGATTGGCTAACCGGAACTTCTCATTACGCGGTTCGTAATAGGCATCCCAGATCTTGCGCTGTTCCGGTGTGAGCGTTTTGGGCGCAACGAGTTTGAGATCGCGTTCGTTCATCGTCTTCTCGATCGTCATGTCTTGATCGTGTTCGGCCAAACCACGGCCGCTGTAGTCGTCGAACAAACTGGCCGGTTCGGGATAGACGCGACCGCCGTCCGCGTCAAGGTGGCGAAGCGCCGGTTCCCATTCCCGATGCGGTGCCTTGTGTTGGCACATGAGCAGAAAGGGCTTGTTTTTATCGCGGCCCTTCAGCCATTCCAGACTGCGCTCCGTGATGATGTCCGTGACGTAACCTTCAGTAGCGATGTGCTTGCCGTTGAGAATCATGGGCGGGTTGTAATACTTGCCCTGCCCCGGCAGAATCTGCCAAAAATCAAAGCCCGTGGGATCGGTCTCCAGATGCCATTTGCCGATCATGGCTGTCTGGTAGCCGGCGGCCTGAAGTATCTTGGGGAAGGTTGGTTGGGAGCCGTCGAATCGGGAGTTTGTATTGTTGTAAAAGCCATTGATGTGCGAGTAAGTACCGGTCAGGACCGAGGCCCGCGACGGCCCACAAAGAGAATTGGTCACCAGGCAGCGGTTAAAACGCATGCCTTCCTGTCCGATGCGGTCAATGTTCGGGGTTTCGATGAGATGGCGGCTCTCACCGTATGCACTGATTGCTTGCGTGGCGTGGTCGTCGGAGAAGATAAAGACGATGTTGGGCGGACGCTTCACCGTTCCGTCAGCAGCCAGGAGAGGCATCAAAAGCAGGACGGAGAGAAGAAGGGGAACAAGTTTCTGCGCTGTAACATTCATGAGGCAGTTTCCTAAAGTTTCGGATGCTCTTTCCGTAATGGTTTCGCGGTTCAGAAAAGACTGACGCGGTTACGACAAAAAGCAATTACCTACATGGGTTCCAATTCGTGGATTTCAAGATGGGTAATGCTGACTTCACCAGACTCCACAAGTATACTGAATCCTCCTGTTTGCAGAAAATCCTTGAACGCGACATTGAATATCCAGCGGTCGTTGATGTAAACCTCAGAGCGGTCTTTGCGAACCATGATCCGAACCTTCATTTTACCGCCAGCGCAGAGTTCTGCATTCGTGTAGCGATCGTTAAGGTACGCCTGATACGTGTTGGCCCCGAAGTGAAGGCTTGGGAATACCTGCACCAGCGAAAACTGCCCATCCTTGGGTTCGATGCGTAATCCATAGGTCGGGGTTTTCTCCGAGTTTGGTGGACGCAAAGGCAGATTGCTTCTCCATGTAAATGTGCAACTTCGGGCGCTGACAACGTCGAGATCACAAGTCAACATGAAATCCGATGCCGTCACTCCTTCGAGATCATGGATTTGATAACGTTTGTCCGGATCAGAATTGACGGACAAAGCAGGTGCCGAAAATATCCGTTCCTTTTTCAGCACATCCAGTTCTGGCCAATAAGTCAAAAATAACTCATGGTTCTTGTCGGCCTGAATCAGTTTGGGCGTGGACCAGTTTACACCTGAATAAGGCCCCCAATTCTGACAATACATCAGACGCTTCCCTTTGTTCAGGATGGTGCGGCCGACATAGCAGGATGCTGAAAAACCCACCTTTTCCATCGGCGCACCTTTCCGGCGCGCTGTTTTTTCTGATTTCCTTCTTACTCACGTGCTGCCGCGAACGGGTTTGGCTTGCGCCAAACCTAACTTGAACTTCCAAACTCATTTCTTCACTACTCCAATTTCGATCCGCCTTGCTTTTCTTCCGCTTTACTTCCTTACTCAGCCATCAATTTGCTCATTCTGACCAGGTTGTATGCCGCAGCTACGATGTAAGCACAAAATCCCGTGCGTTCGATTCCTTTGTAACGTGTCTTGCGAAACCCGCCGACTGTTTTCATCCAGCCGAAGATCTCCTCCACTTTCTTTCGGCAACGCTGGCTGATTTTGTAACCTTTGCCGCGCAGCGTTCTCGGATCCATTGCTGAATGAAGTTTCTTGGCTGCCACGTGGGGCGTCACCTCCGCGTCTTTCAATCCCTCCACAAAACTCTTGCGGTCGTACCCCTTGTCCGCTCCCACCGTCTTGACTTTGCTACCGCGTTCCTTCTCTTCCTTGATCAACTCCAACGCCTCCTCGCACTCCGCCGTGCCATTGGCTTCCGCCACCGAAATGCCCACGCACATCCCGTTCCTGTTTTCCATCAGCGCGTGCGCGGAGAAGGACATCTTCGCTTCTTTGCCAAAACCTTTGCGCGCCAATTTCGCCTCGGGATCCGTCTTGGACTCATGGGTCTGATTGCTGCGCTTCTCACCTTTGAAATCGACATCCGGATTGCGCGACAGGTCGTCGGGTGGCGCGCCATCATCCGGCTTATCCTTCTTTTGAAAGCTCTTCAGCGACGCCCAGGCATCAATAAGTGTGCCGTCCACGGTGAAGTGATCCGTTGATATCAAGTCAGCGTCTTTCGCTTGCTGGACAATCCCCTGAAAGAATGCCTGGCCCACCTCGGCTTTCATCAAGCGTTCCTTATTCTTGGCGAACACCGAATCATTGAACACGGCTTCATCCACCTGCATGCCCAGAAACCAGCGAAACATGAAATTATAGTTCAGTTGCTCGCAGATCTGACGTTCGCTGCGGACCGAGAACAGCGCCATCAGCAGCGTGGCCTTGAGCAGGTACTCCGGAGGAATCGAAGGACGGCCCTCCTTTGAATACAGGGTATCGAACAGCGGCGACAGGCGTTTGAGTTCAAGGTCCGCGAGCTTTTTGATCGCCCGGATCGGATGATCCGCCGGGATCATCTCCTCTGGAGAAACGACAATCATCATCGCCTGTTGTTGTTCCCGTTCGCCGCGCATCTGTATCCTCCGAAGACAATTGTTTGATTTATCGTCGGTCGACGCAAGCGGTATGCTGCGCCGCGAAAAAAACGGGGTTTTTCAGCACCCTGATAGTGATCGATGCGGCCCATGCCCGTACCCATGAGTAATGGATTTGACGGAACATGAAAAGGGCCCTCTTTTTTATCAGCCATGAGATACCAGGTTCCCGCAGCGTCCTCGCGCCCGGAGGTCAAGTTTTTGCGGCTCCGAATACTTGAAAAAGCAATGTAGTACTTACCATCAAGCTCAAATACGTCAGGCACTTCGAACTCCACAAAGCCATTATTATCGCGGGTATAGGGTTCACTCACGAATACCGGTTCATGATACGAACAGCTCAATAAATCGGGCGAGGAGATGTGTGCGACGCACGGCAGCCCTTTATATCTGCTACAAAGATAACCATCCCATAATTTTCGCACAGGATCCCAATAGTTTGACAAATCCCGCCAGTCTTGCGTGTATGGCTCATTTCGTGGCAGCACAGGATCGCCCATGCGTGACCAATTCTTCAGGTCATCGCTCACCAACAGTCCCAGTGGCTCAGGATGCTTTGAACCGTATGAAAGATAGTATTTTCCGTTGTGCTTGACCGTGCTACCGGTCAGGAGCATCCCTTTTTCATCCCAATCTCCCTTTTTTGCCAGATTAGGTATCATGGGCAATTGCGTCCAATGTATCAAATCCTTCGACTCCGCACGGCCAAGTCCGCCGTCTTTCGACAGAAAAAACAGATGATAGTCCTCGCCATTTTGTAGGACCCAAGTATCCCACATCCATTCGCCGCGTTTGGGTACAAAAACGGTGCCTGCCGTGGCCGTCGAAACGATGAGGCCTGCCATCACCAATAGCCATCTGGCAAGCTTTAAGCGCGCCGGAGCCAGAGTCGCTTGTGTCGTGTCCTTTGCAATCACTTGAACTCCCATTCAATTACCTTTTTTCGTTGCCGGGCAGGCAAATTATTAATGCGAGCTGAGCGAGACGTACCATCGTTCGGCTTGAATCTGTAGTCCGCGCGGCCCGAAACGCACTCCGTCGTGGCGATAAACCTGGTTGCCAATCAAATCATTCGTGCCCGGCCTACGTAACGCGATACCTTTTGCGCATCAGCGTCGCCCCGTAGGACTGCCGGGAACCAAGCCGAAGATGTCGTCCGCCGTCCGCCGGATGCAGGATTACCACCTGAACGAGAAGGACGACGACTTTTGGGTATTTACCATGTAATCGTTTCATCCCCCAGTCCAACATCAATGAACTGGTTTTCGGGCTTTTCCTTTGGCGATTTTTCCGCGTGAATGGCAATCGTATTGACTCCCGGCTTCAGACTTGCCGCCGCTTCAGGCGAGAGCGGTACCACGGAGTATTGCATCATGTATCCTCGCTTTAAATCCAGTGCCTTGAATCCGTTGAGGTAGATTGTTGCATTCCTGGCGTAGGCGATTCGAAGTACCGGGCGTCTTAACTTTTCGGCTGGCAATGTGAACGTTCTTGCAATCCAGATGTCGGGCGAGTGCCATTCGGTATTCATCGCCATCCCCCCTTTTCCTTCTCTGAATCCGAATACTCCGGCGGCCTTCTTCCAGTTGGAACGATTCGCCTCTGGCTTGAACCAGTCATCTGCCGGCTTTTCAAAAGTCCAACTCCATTCCTGGGGCGTTTTCTCAGAGGTGGGCACCAACATCGTGACCGTCGGAGCAGAAGGAAATTCACGCTTGCCGATGGCTTTTGCAAATAGTTCGGGATTTGCCTTTATTACTTTGCGGTCGTAGGTCATCAACCCGTTCACTTCCATTTCGATATCCGTTATTTCTGTATAGACAGCAGCGGAAGTCCCGTTTTTTGTGTCCGCATCAAATGCTTCTTTCCACAGCGCGAGAAATTGTTTTTCATAGTCTTTTTGATCCACACAGGTGACATAGACGGATGATTCTTTCTGCTCCGGAACCCAAAGGTGTCCGGGAACGACATAGCCCAATCCGCCAAACTCGCCGCACACTCCAATACGATCTCCGGAAGGTCCCGTGTGCGCTGGCGTCTGATAATGATGTTTATCCAGCACATCCCCACTCCCTGTATCGGCCCACCCGCTCGCACTGTCGATAATGCGCGTCGAATCCAAATCCTTCGCGACTTGAGTCACGCGCGGAGTATCGTATTGTCCCCAGCCTTCATTGAATACCACCCACATGACAATTGAAGGGCAATTAAAGTGTTGTTCGATCATCCACTTTAATTCAAGCTCGTGTTGATCGGCGAGTTCCTTGGATTTCGGCACGCCATCTCGAATCGAATTACCATCTTTTCCAGCCGGACCGCTGGGCATGTCCTGCCACACAAGCAATCCCAACTTGTCCGTCCAATAATACCAGCGGGCTGGCTCCACTTTGATATGTTTTCGCGTCATGTTGAAACCAAATTTCTTGGTCATCTCGATGTCGAATTTCAAAGCCTCGTCGGTCGGCGCCGTGTAAATACCATCCGGCCAAAATCCCTGGTCAAGCGGCCCGGCCATAAAGACTACCTTGTTATTCAGCATGGGGCGAAGGACACCTTTCTCATCCTTGCCCTTCGAGATTTTGCGCATTCCGAAATAACTCTTCACCGAATCACGATCCAGCGTAATCGCAAGATCATAGAGAAATGGCGTCTCGGGCGACCACAGTTTTGCGTTGGGGATTTTGAGAACTATGGGTTCTCCCGCTTTGCCTTTTTGACTGGTGACCTCTTTGCCATTATCCAAAACACTGACTTGGGCCTCGCCCTCATTGCCACTTACGACGACCGTGAGTGATTCGTGATCGATATCCGGCGTTAGCTTAAGACCGGAGATGTAATTCACCGGTACTTTCTCTAGCCAGACGGATTGCCAGATTCCTGAAGTGGCGGTGTAAAATATGCCAGAAGGCTTGTCAAAAGCTGCGACACTTTGTTTGCCGTGAGGGCCCTCTCCGGTTGCATCCAGAACAGAAACTACCAGCGTGTTGGCTCCAGGTTTCAATGCGTCGGTAATATCAAATGAAAACGCATCGTAACCGCCTCTGTGAGTGTCAAACTGCTTCCCATTTATATACACAGTCGCTTCATAATCCACTGAGCCAAAGTTCAACAGGAGCCGTTCCTTCTCGGCCAAAACAGGCGCGGCGAACTCACGTGAATACCATAGCCGGTCATTGGCCGTGATTTTCCGTTTCACACCGGACAGTGCGGATTCGATGCAGAATGGAACGAGGATCTTGCCCTCGAACTTCGCCGGCTGCGCATCTGCCTTCTTCGTAACTGCGTAATCCCACAGTCCGTTCAGATTCACCCAATTGTCGCGAACCAATTGCGGTCGCGGATACTCTGGCAAGACATTGTTCGGATCAACCTTCTCGGCCCATTCCGTCATGATGTGGCCCCGCACGGGCTTCCAGTCCGCAGCGTGGAGCACTTGGCAAAGAGTCAAGATGGTAGTCAGGATTTGGAACGACGCGAGTGGTTTCGACATGTTCGTCATTTTAGAAATGTAACCTTTACATAGAATGCGCTGCACAGGAATTTTCCGTCTGTATCCAAGAATTGGGCATCCAGGGATGTCTTGCCGGCAGGCAATACGACTTCGTACGTCACCCGTTTTTGCTCCGGGGTCGTCTTCACGTTTTGTACTTGTCCTGTCTTGCCGAACTTTAATGTGGCCTGCGCGATCGGACGCGCACCCCGTCCCGTCGAAGTTCCAGTCACAACGCCTTCGGTCAATGCTTTGCCGGATTCAAATGGCCAGCGACTGAGTTCAACGCGGTAATTCCCCTTCGTCTCTACTTCGATATCCCAGACGCCTCTGGCTGCGCCTTTCTCAAGTCCAAACAGGTTATCATTACCATCTCCCTGCCAATCACACGGGTACAAATTGACCTCTGGCACTCCGATGTGTCCAAGGTGGATGTATCGCGGATTCTTATACGTCGCAAAAACAGCTTGGTGCCACTCGTCATAATAGTTGCCCATTACTTTGACGACCTCGGGATTTTGTTCAGCAACGTTGCGATCTTGATGAGGGTCTTTGGTTATATCAAATAGACTTTTCCCTTGATCTAACAATCGCCATTTCTGCCAGGGAATCACAGCATCCCACTTACGTCCCAGCACCCCGTATTGCACCACAAACTTTCGGTTGGCATGGGGCCATGCTTCACCGCGCAACAGATTGCCCCAGCTTACACCATCCATGGGATAGAGATTGGCAGGCTTGATTCCACAGAGTTCCAGCAGCGTGGGAGCAATATCCTGAACCTCCGTTAGTTCGCGAACATCCCGCCCATGTTTAATCGTTGATTGGGGCCAGCGGAAGAAGCAGTGCACTCGATGACCGCCCTCCACAAACTCGGTCTTATGTCCACGCATGCCACCATCGTAGATTTCTGCAGCCAGAGGCGATCTCGTTCCGTTGTCGCTCAAAAACAATACAATCGTGTTTTCTTTAAGGCCGCTCTTTGTAAGGAACTCCTCCAGTCTCCCCATATTCTCATCGATGTTTGCTATCTGTCCGTAGTATTCAGCCGGAACTTTGACATCTTTTCCATCGGTGCCCTTATAGGTCTTCATGGCGGCATAAGGAGCCGAGTATTTTTTCGGAACGAGGTCAGGTACATGCGCAAGATTG
>JBAXUS010000128.1:0-17633 GCA_037129555.1 Planctomycetota bacterium | reverse complement strand
CGCATTCCTCATCTTAGACTTCCATGGAATAAGAAAAAGACCGTCGCCGGAGTGCTCGCGTTCACGCTCTTCGCGATGGGTGCAGTCTACATCTCACTTTACCTGATGCCGTGTCCGCTTTTTTTGAAAAAAGACGGCTCGCCTGAATTGCCGTACGTCTGGACTTTTGCAGCGCTGGCGGCGTTGAGCGGTGCGTTGATTGAGAGCATCGAGACAGCCATCGATGACAATCTCCGCGTCCCGATTTGTGCTGGGACGATACTCGTCGCATCGGCCCATTTTTTGAAATTTTCGACACTGCATCTGCCCGAGACCACGCACGTCCAGCCGCACCGCTTGGTCCACGCGCTGATTGCTAACGCGTTGCTCGGCGTGGCGGTGCTGCTGCTGCGCTTCGCGGATCTGACGGCAACGCTCGTTGGGATGGTGCTCGGAGTCTTGATTTACTTTTATGCGGGCTGGCAGGGCTACGTTATTTTCGGAATCTTTGTCGGCATGGGTAGCGCGCTCAGTCGCATGGGGATTGAACGCAAAATTGAGAACCACACGGCTGAGGCGAATAAGGGCAAACGCGGCATCTCCAATGTTGTCGCGAACCTGCTGGTTCCGGCGCTGTGCTGTGCGGCGTACCCGCTGCTGGGCGGACGACCGTCATTGCTGATGGCGTTCGCTGGATCGATAGCAGCTGCAATGGCCGACACAGCCAGTTCCGAAATCGGAGTGCTTTCGCCCAACGAACCGTGGCTGATTACGACATTCAAAACGGTCCCGCACGGCACGAACGGAGCGGTCTCGCTGCTGGGGATGTCCGGCGCGGTCGCGGCCAGCGTGGTGATCGCGACAGCCGCCTACGGCACGGGATTTTTCCCGCTCGCGTTCGGAGCTGGTGCAAGACTGACACCATGGATTCTGACTGGCGCCTGGATGACGATCTTCGCATCCGGAATACTCGGGACTTTGATGGACAGCATGCTGGGTGCGACGTTGGAAGACCGCGTAAAATTCATCGGGAAGGGTGCTGTGAACTTCGCATGCACGTTGACGGGTGCAGCAACGGCGGGGTTGGCGATGGAGGTGTGGGGATACTTAAGCGTACGATAGGAGTTCGACGTACCCACGTCATAAGCATGTCTCATTGCTCTTTATTTTTAATAATATTTTACACTGGATGTAGCACAATTTGGTTTATTAAGCTCTATACACAAAAGAACAGAAGTGTATGTAGGTATATCTTGTATCGAGGTTCAAGGTGATGAGAATCCGTCTTGCGTTCGCACTACCTACGTTTTTCATTGCCTGTGTCCTCGACGTTACGGGCGCTTGGAGTGGGGAAACACCTGGGTCTGGGTTCGCGTTGACGATCAAGCCATTTATCGGTGAGCACTGTCTGCGTTGTCATTCGGCTGAGAAGAAAAAAGGTAAGCTTGATCTGTCTCCGCTTGACGACAACATGGAGCGCCACGCCGTTGTCTGGGCGAAAATTCTGGATGAATTGTCCCAGCATTCCATGCCGCCGGAAGACGAAAAGCAGCCTGACCGTGCAGCACGTGACCGTGTCATCGCGTGGATCAGTTCGCATCTTCCTGCGTCCGCTCAGCCCAGCATAACGCGCACTCTCCCGCGGGGTGGAAACCTTGTCTCACACGAAAAACTATTCTCCGTTTCTCCCTCCGCAGCCACCGTCACCGCTTCGAATCCGCGCATTTGGCGGTTGCGACCGGACGCATATGTCGGACTCGTGCGCGATCTGACGCGTCAGAAAAATGGGGCGATTACCCAGCCATTTACACTCATTGGAGACCGTGGAATCAAGGACTATGCGGGACTCTACAGTATCGACGAATCAAGCACTGAAATCCTGCTCCGGAACGCCGAAATGATTGTCGAATTACAGACCGCACATGAGATCAAAGACGGTAAGATTCGAGGTAAAAACGACACCGTGGGTGAGTTCGTCAAACTCATGGATCTAGCGCTTGAACCCGACCGAAAACAAATTGAAAACGCTATTCAAAGTGAATGCCGGATGGTCGTCGGACGTGACGCGAGCGCCGACGAATTGAATCGCTATATGTCGCTATACGATGCCGCCACAAAAAACGGCGGGCACATCCCGGCGATCAAGACTGTTTTGCAAGCTATTGTGCTTCGAAGTGACGCGCTCTTCCGTTCTGAAGTGGGCGGTCCCTCCCCAGACGGATCCGGACAGTGGATGCTGACTCCTGCCGAACTGGCTCGCGCAGTGAGCCTCGCTCTGTGTGATCGTCGCGAAAACGGTATCATACAAGCAGCGCTTAAAGGGGAACTGAAAACGCGCGAGCAACTTGCTGTGCACATTCGGCGCATCCTCTACGATCCGAAAATCGAGAAGCCGCGCGTACTGAAATTCTTCCGCGAGTACTTCGATTACGACCGCGCGCCGGACGTCTTCAAGGACAAGCCCGTCGATAAAATCAAACACGTCCCTACTGTGCTCGTCAGCGATACAGACCGCCTCGTGCTTCATATCGTCGAATCCGATAAAGATGTTTTCAAACAATTGCTGACGACGACGCAATCATTCGTGAATTTTACGACCAAGAAAAATAAACAGACTCGCACCGAAGATCCTGCGCCCATGGACATCGTTCCGCCACCCAATCCAAACTCAAAAAACATTCCGGAGTGGCTGGCCGGTGTGGATAAAGTATACGGCTTTGATGCGTGGCCTAGTCCGCAGCCTACTCAACTTCCCCCGGATACGCGCATGGGAATTCTAATGCAGCCCAGTTGGCTTGCTGCCTACAGTACCAATTTCGACAATGATCCCGTGCGGCGGGGGCGCTTTGTTCGTGAACGACTGCTCGGCGGCACCGTTCCAGAACTTCCCATCGGAGTCGTCGCGCAGGTTCCTGATGAACCGCATCGCACGTTCCGAGATCGCCTTACTGTCACACGAGTGGAGCAATGTTGGAAGTGTCATAAGCAGATGGACGAACTCGGACTGCCGTTCGAAAACTTTGACCACTACGGTCGCTTCCGAAAAACGGAGACCGTCCGGGATGTTGACGCCACTGCAAAGCACATTGATAAAAAGGGCAAAGCGTTGGGCCCCGTGACGCGCGAAGTCGATCTGGTTACGTCTGGGAAAATTGTGGCGAGCGGTGATCCCGCGCTTGATGGCGACGTCAAAGATCCGCGCGAAATGCTTCAGAAGCTGGCAGCATCCACCCGCGTCCGCCAAGTCTTCATCCGTCATGTTTTCCGCTTTTTCATGGGACGCAATGAGACGCTTGACGACGCAAAGACGTTGCAGGACGCTGATCGCGCCTATGTCGAAAGCGGCGGAAGTTTCAATACGTTGATTGTTTCATTGCTGACATCAGACGCATTTATTCACCGCTCACCGCCCAAACCGATTCAAGGAGAATCGAAATGACACGTTCTTTTTCACGCCGAACTCTGCTTAAGAATTTAACGCTGGGAGCTGGAGCAACGCTACTCACACCATTTCTAAATCAGATTGCAGCACATGCTGAAGGAGACAAAAATGCCGCGCGAAAGCGCGTTATTTTTGTGGTGCAAAGCAACGGACTCAACCCTGCGCATCTCGTCCCGGAGGGGATGAAGCGCCGCCCCGACGGGCGCAACGAAAGACCACAAAACGAGACGCTCGAAGAATTCAGCCTTACTGACAAAACGCTGCACCCGGCTATCGCGGCACTCACGCCATTTCGTGAGCGTATGACAGTGGTGCAAGGATTATCAGGGTGCATAGCAAAAAGTGATCACTCAGCTAACCATGGGGCACTCGGCTGCTATCCGGCGAATCGCGGCCCGATGGGGCAGACGATTGACTCGGCAATGAGCGATGCGCTTCCCGGGACGTATAAGCACGTTGCACTTGGATTGAACGGCGAAGATTCTCCGATGAACTATCGCATCTCCGCTTCCGGTCCCGGCAAGGCGCTCCCAATTGTGTGTTCGCCCGAACTTGCATTTAAATCGCTCTTCGGCAGCGTCGCCGAAGGATCGGGGCGTCTGGCGTTCGACCAGAAAACGAATCTGCTCGATTTCATGGCCGACGACGTACGCCGTTCGCGCGCATTGCTCGTGGGTGACGAACGACAAAAACTCGACCGCTATTTGGAATCATTCGAAGCCCTTCACGCACGCCAAAAAGAACTCCTTGCTAAAGCTGATGATTTGAAGAAAAATGCGCCCAAGCTGGGCGACAAAATCAAGACGAGTGTGTCAAGCCTAATCCTCGAAGCACAATTTGAAATTGCTACTGCTGCGATACTTTCCGACCTGACTCACACCGTCACTCTCACGTCTGGCGGCGGGGGCCAGCAGTTCGGAAAATTCCCGGAATTTGGCATACCTGATCTTCACCACATTGGACACGGCGGTTCTTATGGGGATAAAAATTACGAACAGTGCTTTGTCGAACTGCGCCAGTTCCACGTGAAACTGATCGCTGGATTGGCGGCTAAATTGGCCAGCGTCAAAGAGGGAGATGGCACGATGCTCGACAACAGCCTCATCGTGTATCTCAGCGACTCCGGCGAAAGTCACCACCCCAACTTGCGTGAATGGCCGGCCGTGCTGATCGGGAACCTCGGCGGAAAGCTGAAGACATCCGGACGCTATTTGCAATTCCCTGCATACGAAACAAAGAAGCATCGCACGATGGCGAATCTCTACTGTTCGTTCCTCCACGCAGCTGGAAAACCATGCGACAAATTTGGTGTTCCAGACAACGCGTTGAAGGATATCGATCAAACTGGACCGCTCGCAGAATTACTCGCATAAATTGGGAGAACGACTCGATGCACCGATTGCTAGCTGTTTCCATACTTTTGCTTGCACTTGGGTGCATTGCGCATGCAGCCGATGCCAATGCGCCCTCCGAAAAAGTCATGCAACATCTCGGCGCGGCTACCGTGAAAATGATTCTGGCTGCAGAAAAGGGCGAGGTCTTTCGTGTCGGCAATTTGGAATATGAAAAGGCAGGGACGCTTGAAACACTCGGTGGGCGGCTGATTCAAGGCACCGGAATAGTCATGTCGAAGGATTTTCTTGAGCGCTTAAAAGCAACGCTTCTCGCAGAGAACACCTATTTCAAATCCGATTCGAAAGGTACAGTCACAGGTGTCGGTTACCGCTTGACCTTGCCGAGTGGAGTGGTTGAAATCAGTTGTTGCCTGAAGAAGGGCAATGTCTGGATCGTGACAAAAAACGCTGAAGGTACAGTTCTTACAAAAGGTGATCGTCGAGGTTTTCGCGACGACACGTCCAGCCCCATGCGCATCCTCGCCGCCGAAGCACTTCCGGAAGATGCGGATGTGCAAAAGTGCAAACCAAAATAAAGTACGTTGAATAGTTTCAAAAATTCGATTCCTTCATCGCGACTCCGCAGCTTCTGTTGTAATCTAAACGAGTGGATGTGGTACCATTTTGTTGTCTATCGGATACGGGTTTTTGCTCATGCGTGTGAACTTTTATTTGATGGTGAGTTTGATCGGTTTCGGCGGGATCGTTATGGCGGGCGAGATTGATTTCTCGCACGACATTGTGCCTGTGTTGCGGCAGCATTGCACGGAGTGTCACACGGGCGCGAAGAAGAAGGGCGGGCTGTCGATGAATTCGCGCGCCGACCTCTTGCGCGGTGGCGAAAACGGGGCGGTCGTTGTGCCAGGAAAGAGTGCCGAGAGCAAGCTCTTTAAGGCGGTGATTTCGAAAGAAGATGATGTGCGAATGCCGCCGCCTGGGGGCAAGCATGAGGCGTTGACGCCTGCTCAGGTAGAACTCGTTAAACGGTGGATCGATGGTGGTGTGCAGTGGACCGACGGGTATTCATTTTCGAAGCCGTCGTACGACCCGCCATTGCTGCCGCGCAAGCCGGAGCTTCCGCCTGTCGTTGAAGAGCGCACGAATCCGATTGATCGCATTATTGACGCCGATTTCGCCAAGCGAAAAGCCGCTCGCCCGGGCGGCATTGATGATGGCGCATTCCTGCGGCGCGTCTCGTTGGATGTGCTCGGGCTGCTCCCAACGCAAGAGGCGCTCGATAAATTTGTGGCCGATCCTGCGCCTGATAAACGCGCACGTGTGATCAAAGAATTGCTCGCCGACGATGTCGACTATGCAGAGCATTGGCTCACGTTTTGGAACGATCTGTTGCGCAACGATTACGCCGGGACGGGCTATATTGACGGCGGACGCAAAGCGATTTCGGCGTGGCTTTACAAGTCGCTGATCGAGAACAAACCGTATGACCAATTTGCGCGTGAACTGCTGTCGCCGAACTCAGAGAGCGAGGGCTTTGCGCGCGGCATCAAGTGGCGTGGAACCGTCAGCGCTGGACAGGTCGTGCCGGTCCAATTTGCTCAGAGTGTCGGGCAGACGTTCCTTGGAATCAATCTGAAATGCGCGTCGTGTCACGATAGTTTTATCGACAAATGGACGCTCGATCAGGCGTATGGACTTGCTGCGATTTATTCGCCCGAGCCTCTGCAAATTCATCGTTGCGACAAGCCCAATGGAAAGACTGCGAAGGCGTCCTGGTTGTTTCCGGAGACCGGCAACATCGATCCGAGCAAGCCGCCCGCCGAACGCTTGAAGCAGCTTGCGGAGTTGATGACAGGTCCGAAGAATGGTCGATTCTCGCGGACGCTTGTGAACCGCCTCTGGCATCGCACGATGGGGCGGGGGATCGTTCATCCGCTCGACGCGATGCAGACCGAACCGTGGAGCGCGGATCTGCTCGATTTCCTCGCGGTGGATTTCGCCGAACACAAATACGATGTGAAGCAGACGCTGGCACTGATCTGCAATTCTGCTGCGTATCAATCGCGCTCGGAAGTCTTGAAGCCGGGCATGGACGATCATGGTTATGTCTACAACGGCCCGCGTGCGCGGCGCTTGTCCGCCGAACAATTCACGGACGCGGTGTGGTTGTTGACTGGCACGGCTCCAACGAAATTTGATGCGCCGATTAAACGCGGCGCGCCGGAGAAAGTAGCAGCCGTTCCCGCCGCCACTCCGGTTGCAGCTCTGAATGGTAAATGGATTTGGTCTCATGACAACTCGACTCCGGCGAACGCGGGCGAGACGATTACGCTGCGCAAGACGATCACGTTTTCCGCGCTGCCTGATTCGTCTGTCGGCGTGGCCACGTGCGACAACGAATTCACGCTGTATCTCAACGGCAGCGTGATTGCGTCGTCCACTGCGTGGGAGCAGCCCATCGCGCTCGATTTCGCAAGCAAACTGAAGAAGGGTGTGAACGAGTTTTTGGTCGTCGCCAAGAACGGTGGAACCGGTCCGAATCTGGCTGGGTTCTTCTTCGAAGCCACATTCAAAATCGGCGGCAAACCGCAGACGCTCGCGAGTGATGCGACCTGGGAATGGACGTCGGCGAAACCCAACGCTAAAGGTGTCATCCCGGCAAAGCCCGCGCATGATTTCAAGCCTGCGAAACTGGTCGCGAATCCCGGGGCGTGGGAGTCGATCAATGATGAATTGAAAGCAGCGCTAGGCCGCGAAATTGTCGCCAGCAAGCATATGGTCCGTGCGTCGTTGATGAAGAGCGACATGCTGATGCGCACACTCGGTCGCCCGAATCGCGAGCAGATTGTGTCAATGCGCCCGGATGATCTTTCGACTCTGGAAGCGATGGATTTGATTAATGGTCAGATCCTCGCCACGCGTCTAGAAAACGGCGCGCAGAACGTGCTCAAGCGGCAATGGAAATCGAGCGACGAGTTGACGCGCTGGTTGTACGCATCGGCGTTGTCGCGTCCGGCGAACGAAAAAGAATTGGCACTCGCGCGTGACGTTCTCGGGACAACACCGACATCGCAGAGCGTGCAGGATTTGATTTGGGCGGTGCTGATGTTGCCGGAATTTCAGTTCGCGCGGTGAACGGCGTCCCGCTCCACGATTTGATACTAGACACTTTGAACGACGTGAATTTAATAGGAAAGAAGCCATCATGAAACCCCTTGATCTCGACCCCGAAAATCCGCGCCGTGATTTCTTGAAGAAGCTCTCAGCTGCTGCGCTCGCCGCGTATGCCGCTGGTGCGCCGTTGCTGGGTGATGACAAAGAGAAAAACGGTCAGCCCAAAGCGACGGCGGATTCGTGCATTATTTTGTGGATGGCCGGCGGAATGGCCGCGCCTGAAACGTTCGATCCGAAGCGCTATCAGCCGTTCGTCAAAGGGGCGTCGGTCGCCAAGATGCTCAGCACGTTCCCGGCGATTGATACGGCCGTTGACAACATCAAGATCTGTCAGGGACTTGAGAACGTCGCGAAAGTCATGGATCGTGCGACGTTGATACGTTCAGCGACGCAGGCTGATCTCGGACACATTCTGCATTCGCGGCATCAGTTTCACTGGCACACCGGCTACATCCCGCCGCAGACCGTTGCCGCTCCGCACATCGGCGCGTGGATGGCGCGTGTGCTCGGACCGCGCAATCCCGTCATCCCAGCGTTCATCAATATCGGTCAGCGGCTCGAAGGTGTCGGCGAAAGCGAAGAGCTGAAAGCGTTCACGACGGGCGGATTTTTTGGCAACGAATTCGGTCCGATGAATCTGCCGTTCCCGGAAGAAGCCGGCCTCGCCGTGCGCCCGCCGAAGGGCATGGAACCGAACCGCTTTGAAAGTCGCCAGGCGCTTTACCGCAAGCTCGTCGATCAGACGCCGCAGCGCGAGGTGATGAGCGATTATCAGCGCGAATCGATGCTGCGTTCGATGGAAAACGCGTACCGGTTGCTGGGATCGAAAGAGCGTGAAGCGTTCGATATTTCACTCGAACCGAAGGCGAGTTTCGACGCGTACAACACCGGGCGTTTTGGGCGCGGATGTTTGCTCGCGCGGCGGCTCGTCGAAGCCGGGGCGCGCTTCGTTGAGGTCACGACCGAATACATACCATTCGTGCATTGGGACACACATGCGAGCGGCCACGATACCGTTGCGAAAATGCACGCTGAGATGGATCGTCCGATTGCTCAACTCGTCCGCGATCTTGATGCGAAAGGGTTGCTGAATCGGACGCTGATCGTGTTGGCGAGCGAGTTCAGTCGTGACGCAATGATCGAAGGCATTCCAGGTTCGTCCGCGCGCGATCAATCGACCGCGCGATCCGACACGCTAGAAGAGCCGAAGCACTACGGATTGCATCGGCATTTCACTGGCGGGACGAGTGTCGTGATGTTCGGCGGCGGAACGAAGCGCGGGTATTTGTATGGCGCGACAGCGGAAGAACGCCCGTTGGTCGCGGTCAAGAATCCGGTACCGATCACCGATCTACATGCGACGATTTTCAACGCGATGGGAATCAGTCCGAAGACGAAGTATGAAATTGAGGGGCGACCGTTCTACGCCACGGAAGACGGCAAGGGGCAGGCGGTGAAAGAGTTGTTTGTGTAGAGAGACACGCACGTGTTGAAAAGTTTACGAACTTTGTGCGTGAAGGGTTTTGCCAATCCGCACTACACAATGAGTGGAAAGATTCTATAAACATATCATGCCGCTCTCATGGAACGAAATCCGACATAATGCGATCCAGTTCTCGCACGATTGGACTGATTCTACGCGCGAATCTGCCGACAAGCAGACGTTTTGGAACGAATTCTTTGTTGTATTCGGAATTCGGCGCAAGGTCGTGGCCAGTTTTGAAGAGCCTGTCAAGAAGATCAGTGGGCACTATGGTTTTATTGACCTTTTCTGGCCGGGAATGCTTTTGGTTGAACACAAAAGCCGTGGCGAGGATTTGGGGAAGGCCCAGTCGCAGGCGTTTCAGTATATCCACGATCTGATCCGCGAAGGCCGACAGGACGAAATTCCGCGCTACGTGGTCGTGTCGGATACTGCCCGCATTGCGCTCCATGATTTGGAGCCGGATGAATCGGGCGAAACGCCATTGTTCACGACAACATCCCGTGTTTTGACGACTGAATTTAAACTGCGCGAATTTCATAAAAACATTCAAGCGTTTGCATTCATACCTGGATACAAACAGCAGACTTTTAAGAATCAAGACCCGATCAATCTTAAAGCGGTCGCGATTATTGGCAATTTGCACGATACGCTAACTGATTGCGGTTTTAGTGGGCATTCGCTTGAGCGATTTTTGGTGCGCGTCCTTTTTTGTCTATTCGCTCAAGACACGGGAATTTTCGAGCGCCAAGCGTTCAAACTTTATATTGAAAACCACACCAAAGAAGATGGTACCGATCTGGGGGCGGGTCTGGCGCACCTGTTTGAAATCCTGAACACGCCTGAAGACAAACGACAGACAACTTTGATGGAGGATCTGCGCGCTTTTCGATACATCAATGGAGCGTTGTTTAAAGAATTCCTTGGTATCGCAAGTTTCAATCGCGACATGCGCAATGCACTATTGGCCTGCACACGGTTTGATTGGTCGTCAATTTCTCCCGCTATTTTCGGATCACTTTTTCAGGCGGTAATGCTGCCGAAAGAACGCCGCCAGGCTGGAGCACATTTCACCAGCGAACGCGATATTTTGAAAGTGATTCGGCCTCTCTTCCTTGATGACCTTCGAAGGCAATTTGAATTTGCGAAAAGAGACGTAGTAGCGCTGAAGCAGTTGCAAAAAGAAATTGCCCAGCTTCGGTTTCTTGATCCTGCCTGTGGATGTGGAAATTTCCTCGTGATCGCCTACCGCGAATTACGACTGTTGGAATTGGATATACTCAAAGCACTTCGCGGAAAGGGTGAACTCAGCCTGTCCTTCGTGGACGTGGATGCTTTCAACGGAATTGAAATCAACGAGTGGCCGGCGCGCATTGCGGAAGTTGCGATGTGGCTGATGGACCACCAGATGAACAACATGCTCTCCATCGAGTTTGGATCGTACTTTGTTCGACTGCCGCTGAGCAAGCAGGCGAAGATTGTGCATGGAAATGCGCTTCGAATACCTTGGTCTGTAGTCATTAAACCAGAAGAATGCAGCTACATCCTTGGAAATCCACCCTTCGTTGGCAAGCATTTGATGAATTCAAAACAGACGGAGGATATGAGGGAAGTCTGGAAAAACAATTCAGGAATTGGTGTTCTCGATTATGTCACGGGCTGGTATTGGCTGGCTGCCCAGTACATCAAAGGTACTAAGATTGTTGTTGGCTTTGTTTCCACAAACTCAATTAGCCAAGGTGAACAGGTCAGCGCTCTTTGGCAACCGCTCTTTAGGACCGGCATAAGAATTCATTTTGCATATCGCACATTCAGTTGGGAAAGTGAAGCACGTGGCAAGGCGCATGTTCATGTGGTGATCATTGGGTTTGCGAACTTCGATCCAATTGGAAATCTTATTTATGAGCATCATAACGATATTGTGTCTAGGATTACGGTGAGGAATATCAGTCCTTATCTGATGGATGGATCGAATATTGCCGTAGAGTCACGCAGGAAACCGTTATGCAATGTGCCTGCGTGTGAATACGGAAACAAACCGACGGATGGTGGATTTTTGATTGTCGAGGAAAGTGATCGCAAGAAGTTTTTGGCGGAGAATCCTGGCGCGAAAAAGTATTTACGACCCTTGCTTTGCGCCGAAGAATACTTGAATAACATTCCACGCTGGTGTCTCTGGTTGGTAGACGCGCCTGCTGACGTTATCCTTGATAATCCGGGAATAAAAGAGCGGGTGAAGGGTGTTCGCGATTTCCGACTCGCGAGCAAGAAAGAGCCCACGCGTTGCAAGTCCGAAACACCGACGTTGTTTGCCGAAATTCGGCAGCCAAAGAAACGGTATTTGGTATTTCCGCGACACACATCTGAAACGCGGAAATACATGCCGTTCGGATATTTTGAGCCCAATGTCATCATCCACGATAGCTGCTCCGCGATTCCGAATGCAACGCTCTATCACTTCGGCGTACTTTCCTCTTCCATGCACATGGCATGGGTTCGAGTGGTTTGCGGGAGAATTAAATCGGACTACCGCTATTCAAGTAATCTCGTCTACAATAATTTTCCGTGGCCAGAGAACGTTACCGAAAAGCACAAGACTGCCATCGAAACGGCGGCGGAGCATGTTCTTGCAGTTCGCACTCAATGTTTGGAAATGGGCAGTACGCTGGCCGAAATTTATAATCCGCTTGCGATGCCGCCCAAGTTGGTCAAGGCACACGCGAAATTGGATGCCGCCGTGGACAAGGCTTATCCCAAGGCACCGTTTGAAAATGATCAGCAGCGTATTGAGTTGCTTTTTTATCTTTATGAAAAGCTGACCTCGCCGTTGTTGCCGGTGGCGAGTAAGAAACGGCGACGATGAGGATAGGAAGAAAGATGCGATTTTACGATGTAAATTATCGAGATTTTGATTGAAAAAAGCGGATCAAACTCGTTGTATAATAGCGGGGGTGAAGGGTAGCACGAAGCGTATTGATACATAATATGAATCGGGTGCGCACGATGTGATTGTGTGGGAAGGGATGATTTGCGACGCCTTCGATTTAAGTCGCCCATTCAGGGCTCATTTCATAACCATGCCTGGACCTAGGCCTTACGGCCTAGGCTACATTATGCCTCCCCTTCGGAACTGACGACAAGGACAGGGATATTTCGCATCCATACATTCAATTGAAAAGTTATCGCAGAGTTGCACAATGTGATTGTTGTGTAATCTGTTTGCCACTTACTTACGTGCGCGGCTCTTGGCGGTTTTGAGCGCACGATGTGATTGTGTGGAAGCGAGTGGCGTTGTTATAGTGTGGGCATGTCGAAACACTACAGGTTGTGGTCGAAGACATCTCGACACCATGCACATGTGCATGTTTGGGAGCGAGAATCGAGTTTCGTGCGTGAAAATCAGCGATTACGCCACCTTCTTCGTGCTCCAGCGTTGCTTCAATCCGTCCAGCGCCACGTACACCACCGGCGTTGTGAACAGGGTTAGCGCCTGGCTCATCAGCAAGCCTCCGACAATCGCCACACCTAGCGGATGCCGCAACTCCGAGCCTGAACCGCGTCCCAGCGCGAGTGGCAGCGCTCCCAGCAATGCCGCCAACGTCGTCATCAAAATCGGACGGAAGCGCAGCAGACATGCTTCGCGGATCGCTTCTTGTGCCGTCTTGCCTTCCTCGCGTTCGGCTTCCAGCGCGAAATCGATCATCATGATCGCGTTCTTCTTCACGATGCCGATCAAGAGAATGATGCCGATCAAGCTCATCACGTCGAGCTGGAATCCGAACGCCATCAGCGCCAGCAACGCTCCGACGCCCGCCGACGGAATCGTCGAGAGAATCGTCAGCGGATGAATCAGGCTTTCGTACAACACGCCGAGCACAATATAGACCGCGAGCAGCGACGTCAGAATCAGCAGCGACATCGCCGCGAGCGTGCTTTGCGCGGCGAGCGCGTTGCCTTGGAAGCTCGCTTGCAGTGCCTCCGGTGGTTCGAGTTCCCGTGTCAGCGCTTCGATTTTTTCGGCGGCTTCGTTCAACTGTACGTTCGGCGCGAGTGCGAACGCGATCGTCACGCACGGCAGTTGCCCCTGATGCGTGACTGACAGCGGCTGCGTCGTGCGCTTGAACGCCGCCAGATTTCGCAGCGGCACCTGCAATCCCGATCCCGGCGCGCGCACGTAAACCTTCTCGAGCGACGCCGGATCTTTCAGCAGCTCCGGATCGACCTCCAGCACCACGCGATGTTGATCGTTGCTCGAATACATGATCGCCACCTGCCGCTGCCCGAACGCGTTGTACAGCGCCGCGTCGATGTCGTTCGGCGCGATGCCGTACCGCGCCGCCGCTTCGCGATCCACGACCAGCCGCGCCTCCAATCCGCCGCGCGTCTGATCCGTCGTGACGCTCGACAACTCCGGCAGCTGCTTCATCCGGTCGACGAGCTTCGCCGCGAATTCGTTCAGCTCGCCCACATGAATATCCGTGAGCGCGTATAAATACGGCCGCTTGGAAATGCGTCCTCCCACTTGAATGTCCTGAAGTGGCCGGGCGTGAAACGTCACTCCGCGCACGTCCGCCGCAGCCGCTTCGAGCGCCTGTGACACCTCCTCGCTCGTGTGTTCGCGCACCCCTTGCGGCTTGAGAAAAATGAAGAACCGCGCCTGGTTCGCTGTCGATCCCATGAACGACATCATCGACTCCACGTCAGCGTTTTGCAGCACGATGTCGCCCAGCACTTTCTGCCGCTCGACCATCGCCGAGAACGACGTGTCCGCCGGAGCTTCCGTGTAGACCTGAATGCGCCCGTTGTCTTGCGTCGGAAAAAATCCTTTCGGAATCGCGACGTACAAATACACCGTCAGCGCGATCGTCCCGAGCGTCGCGGCCAACGTGATCGCGCGATGCCTCAGCACCACATCCAGCCCACGCCCGTACACGCTCAACATCGCGCCGAACACAGCGTCGCTCGCGAGTTCCACAACGCCACGTTTGCGTTTCGCAGCCGTCACGCGCGGCGCGAAATGCGCGCACAACATCGGCGTCACCGTCAGCGACACCACCGCCGAAATTCCGATCGCCATGCTCAACGTCACAGCGAATTCCCGGAACAAACGTCCGACCAATCCGCCCATGAACAGCAGCGGAATGAACACCGCGACGAGCGACACGCTGATCGAAATCACCGTGAAGCCGATTTGCCGCGCGCCGTTGATCGCCGCGTACAATGCGTTGTCGCCCAGCTCGTGCCGCCGCGAAATATTTTCGATCATCACGATCGCGTCATCGACCACGAATCCCACCGCGACCGTCAGCGCCATCAGCGACAAATTGTCGACGTTGTATTTGCACAGCCACATCCCCGCGCACGTTCCCGCGAGTGACAGCGGCACCGTCGATGCCGCCGCGAACGTGCTCCACAATCGTCCCAGCGACAAGAACACAATCGCGACCACCAGCGCCACCGAAATCATCAGTGTCCATTCGACGTCCGCGACCGACTCGCGAATCGCCCCGGTCCGCTCAGCGACGATCCGGACGTTCACCTGTTTCGGCACCCACTTCCGCATCTGCGGCAGCAGCGCCTTGATCGCGTCCACCGTCTCGATGACATTCGCGTTCGCCTCTTTGCTGATAAAAATAAGCACCGCGCGCTCACGATTCACCCACGCGATCTGCCGCACGTCCTGCACGTCATCGACCACGCTCGCCACGTTCGACATCCGCACAATCGATCCGTTCGTCTGCTTCAAAATAAGAGTACCATACTCGCGCGCTTCGTGAAGTTGGTCGTTGCTCTCGATCATGTACGCCGACTCGTCGCCCTCCACGCGCCCCTTCGGACCTCGAGCGTTTGCCGCAAGAATCGCCCCGCGCACGTCCTCCATTCCCAGGCCCATGTTGGCCAACGCCGTGGGATTCACACGCACTCGCACCGCCGACTTCGAAGCCCCCGCGATGCCCACTTGAGACACCCCGTTCACCTGCGATATCCGCTGCACTAATATGGTGGACGCCGCTTCGTATAATTTTTCAGGAGGCAAAGAATCAGAAGTCAGCGAGATCGTCATCACCGGAGGATCGGCAGGATTCGAACGTCGCCACGTCGGCGGGTTGGGCAGATTGGCCGGCAATTCCTGTCGAGCAGCCGTGATCGCAGCTTGTATGTCGCGCGCAGCAGAATCCGCGCTCTTGTCAAGTGAAAATTGGATCGTGATACTCGCCGAACCGGTCCCGGAATAACTCGTCATCTCCGTCACGCCAGCGATCTGCCCGAACCGCCGTTCCAACGGAGCCGCCAACGAAGCCGCGACGGTCTCCGGATTCGCCCCCGGCAACGACGCCCCGACCTGTATCGTCGGCACTTCCATATTGGGCAGCGTCGACACAGGCAAATTGAGATACGCCATCGCCCCGACGATCAACATCGCGACCATCAACAGCGACGTTCCAATCGGCCGACGAATAAAAGGTTCCGAAATCCCAACCCCGATCATCGATCCTCACATCCCTAATCCCAACCCACTCGCCGCGCAGTCACAAACGCCGCAAGAATACACCGGTTCGTTGGGATTTTTGAAACGAAGAACCATGAAGATTTCGAGTGTATTCGCCCGGGTGCCACGGAGCAGTACCCTGCTCCGTGCCTTGACGCCGCAAACAGCATTTGTCATTAGGCATTAGTCATGTGTCATTTGTTATTGTGGTAAGTCGCCAGTCCCAGAAGCCGTTTAAATGACAAATGACAATTGACTAATGCCTAATGACAAATAATCCGTCCCCCGGGTGCCACGGAGCAGTACCCTGCTCCGTGCCTTCACACCCTACGACTTAAAATTTTAAAACGCAATCCAAAATACCTGCCACCCCGAATCCGCCGCGCCGGCCGTGGATTCAATATTCCATGAATTTCCACCCAACGGTTGGACGCGCACGGTTCCCGACATGCCTCCGCCGATATTGGCAGGCGACGCCACGACCGCTGTGGGATTTCCGACGGTGGTCAGCCCGACGGAACCCGATCCATCCAACATCACAAGCCCGCTTTGCAACGTCGCCGGAGCAGGCAGGTTCGTCAACAACGCGCCACTGCCCGCCGGATAAACCGCAGGCCCGGTCGTGACGTTGGCGATACTGGCCACAACCGGCTCCGGAAACGTCCCACTCAAATCCCCGCTGGCCGCAATCCCATTGATACTGTTCACCGTCGGAGCATCCATCATCCCCGACAAACTCCCACCCGCCGCAACATGCGACAACGAGTTCACCGTCGGATCCGGATACTCCCCCCCCAAATCCCCACCCGCCGGTCCCGAAGGCGGCGAAGACGGCCCCACCATCGGCACCGCCCGATCCTTCACCCGACTATCCCGACGACGTTGTTGCTTCGTTGTAATCACGATTGATTTCTCCCCATTAATCAATCCGACGCCCCCGGGTGCCACGGAGCAGTACCCTGCTCCGTGCCTTAATACTCTCGATTCATCATCAAACTTTAATCAATTCTAGTTCGCGCATCAAAAGGCACGGAGTAGAGTACTGCTCCGTGGCACCCATTCGTCGCAATACAAATTATCCATCCGTCCACTCGTCGACAGTCAACGGTTCATTTTCCCGCGCACCCATTTCAATCCATCGAAAACTCGACCATCGCCATTGATCTGCCGTTTGAACAAGCCCGCGCTTTATTGGATTTCGATGACAATACTCCGCCTTTTCAATTGCTTTATCTTTGTCCCAAATATTAATATCGTGTCCGCCGCCAGCCTGCCAATAAGCAAATGAGGTAAATCCATTTGGTTGAGGTACTTCAAGTTGTTTTAAAAGAGGCGAGTCTACCTTCTTTAAACTATTAATCACGCGTCGAGCCATCGGATGTTTCACTAACTGCATAAACTCTGATATACGATAAGACTCTCGTCGAGGTTTAAGCAGAAGATGAACATGTTCCGGCATAAATACATAAGCCCACAAATCAATCTCCAACTTTTTACGAGCATGGTTAATGGATTCTGCTAGCCATCCACACCATACATCATTAGTCAATAAAGGTAATCGTTTAAAGCACGAGAATGTATAAAAGTGTAGATGTCCCGGTGTATTAATACGAATCGATTGTCGGTAAATAAAAGATTCTTTCACTAACATAAAACCACCCCTTAACCCACCCATTCCTTCGGGTGCCACGGAGCAGTACCCTGCTCCGTGCC
>JBAXUS010000127.1:0-17823 GCA_037129555.1 Planctomycetota bacterium | reverse complement strand
GAGTCGAAGACTAGCAGGAATTAGTAGTAAACAGAACTTTTAAAACACCCTCTAACGACGAGAATGACATTTAATTGCACGGCTACAGGTCGCGCGAACTCCGGCATTTCAATTGGCCATGCGCCTTTGCGTTTATTCACATGAGTCTAAAACGTTGCAGAATTCGAACACGCACATATTTGCAATGGACACGATTGAAGCATCACGCTTTATCCGGCACTCCGGCACTGAGCGCTTTCGTGGGTTTAAAATACTCGTCGCGGATTTTCAGCACCGGCATTTCGATCAGCTTCGCCATGATCAATCCCACCACCAAACCCAAGCCGTTTTGTGCCGCGATCAACGTGTAGTAATCAGTACCATCCGCCTTCATGAACCGGGACAGAATGTACATCACCGGGAAATGCCAGAGGTAAATCGAGTACGAATTCTGACCGATGTAGGCCAGGAAATCGGTGCTGCGTTCCACGATCCATCCGTATGATTTCCACGGGTGATACAGCGCAAAAAGGAGCAGGCAACCGAAGCCCATGAACATCGACGAGTAGCCCCAAAACATCATCGGCGTATCCGTCTCTTCAAAAACAACGCACGGCGAAATCAGCAGCAGTCCCAGCGCAAGCAACCACAGCGTGTGACGCTTGACCCACACCAAAAACGTATCCCCGCGAAACTTCGCGAAGTAAGCCAGCAAGACGCCGAAGAAAAGCGAATCGATGCGCAGATGCGTGTAGCACGATCCGGCAAAACGCTCGTCCATCGTGCGCTCCTGACCGGTGACGTACACGTAGCGCAACGCCAGACACGTCACGAACACGATCCCGCACAGCCAGACGATGGGCTTGAACCGGTCGCGCAAGTCCACATCAGGTCGAATGAGCGGGACAAACTTCATGATTCCGAAAATCACGAGGCCCAGCGTGATGTAGAAATGTTCTTCGACCGCCAGCGACCACACGTGGACCCAGATGTAGCCGAAGTAATTTTGAACGAAGAAGATTTCACTGAGAATAATGTGCGTCGAAACAGGTTCTTGCGGCAATAAATCCCCGCGATGAATCCACATGATGTCCGCAACACACAGAAGGAGCGACGTGATCAGCAGCGCGTAAAACGCCGGATAAATCTTCAGCCCACGCCGAATATAAAACCGCGCGAATTGAATCGAGCCGCCCGTGTTTTGAAATTCATTGAACATCAGGCTCGACACAAGATAGCCGCTCAAGACGAAAAAAAGCGACACGCCCGCCCAGCCCGTCTTCTCCCACATGCGCAGGACTTTGTAGACGATGCCCGGCAGATTCTCCTGCTCGGGCTTGGCCATGTGGCGCCCAAACGTCATAAACACCGCGATGGCTCGAAGCACATCAAGCGCCTTGTTACGTGCGACCATTCAATCATGTCTCCCGAATGAGGGAGCATCTTCGGACTTGCGCAGCCGTTCCCTCTCCCCTTGAGGGAGAGGGCCGACGAGCCTGCCCCTTTTTCCTGTACTAAAAAGGGAGCTCGCGGGGTGAGGGGTAACCGTTGATTAATCCCAACGCGCTTTATTAATCAACGCCTACCCCTCACCCGGCGAGCGAGTACGCTCGTCCGCCCTCTCCCTCAAGGGGAGAGGGAACAGCAAATGCAAGTCCGATGATGCCCTCCCCGATTTAGTATCGCACTGTATCACGACGCGCTTGTGTAAAAACTGGCGAAAATGTAATGATCCGGGAGGAGATCGACGCTCACGACGTCTGCGCGACGAAGCGTTCATACAAATTCGCGTAATGCCCCCTAGCGGCGACGAGTTCTGCGTGTGTGCCTTTTTCAATAATCTTTCCATGCTCCAACACAACGATGCAATCGGCTTTGACAATCGTCGAAAGCCGATGCGCGACGATGATTGTCGTGCGGCCCTTGACGAGCTTTTCAAGCGCCGCCTGCACCTTCATTTCGGTCACCGTGTCAATCGATGACGTGGCTTCGTCGAGCATGAAGATGCTGGGATTCGCGACGAGTACGCGCGTGAAACAGATCAACTGGCGCAGCCCCAACGAGACCGACGATCCACGCTCTCCGACGAGCGTGTGGTAGCCGTCCGCAAGCCCGAGAAACGTCTCGTGTAATCCCAGCGATTGCGCGGCGGCGTAAACGGTCTCGTCCGAACATTCCGGACACGAATAGCGGATGTTGTCGAGGATCGTGCCTGTGAACAGATAATTCGATTGCAGCACGAGGCCCATTTGTTTGTGCAGACTCTCGACCGTGGCCTCGCGGATGTCCGTGCCGTCGACAAGAATCCGGCCCTGCTGGAATTCATAAAATCGCGCGAGCAGCGACACCGTGCTCGATTTTCCAGAACCTGTCGCACCGACGAGCGCGTACGTTTTACCCGCAGGAATGTCAAGACTGAGGTCGTGCAGCACCGGGCGCTCGGCGTTGTAACCAAACGTGACGTGATCGAAGACCACATGCCCGGTGATGCGCGGCAGTGGTTTTGCCCCAGGGCGATCGATCAAGTCCGGGACCATGTCGATCAATCCGAAGATGCGTTCGCACGACGCCATCGCGGCCATCAGGACGTTGTAAAAATTGCCCATGTTGATCGTCGGGCGCATGTAAAAGTCCCAATAAAAAAAGACTTTGATCACCTGTCCGGCGGTGAGTTTTCCGCTCATGACCAGCGCACCACCATACGCCAGAATAATCACCTGTCCGATGAATTTGATGAATTCCAAAAACGGCTGATACATCCCGGTGATGTTCGCGACTTGAACATTGTTGCGCGTGTTTTGGACTTGCAGTTCGTTGAATTTCTCAAGGTTTTCATCCTGCCGATTGAACGCTGAAACAACGCGAGCACCGACGACGTTTTCAGCCAGATTCGCCGCAACGATCGAATAGCCCGCGCGCGCGATTTGGTACTGTGTTCCAATCTTTTGACGGTAAAAATAATTACACACGACCATCACCGGAGCGAGCCAAGCGATGGAGAAGAAGAGCCGATGATCGGTCTGATAAATCATCGCGGCGGCTCCAGCCATCATCAGCGCGCTGAATGCGACCGTGTTGACGCCGGAGACCACCGGTTCGCGCAGCGCGTCCATATCGCTGGTGCCGCGCGTGATGATGCGGCCCAGTTTCGTGCGGTCATAAAAGGACATCGAGAGCCGCTGCAACTGCGCGAAGACCGCCTGACGAATGTCGTTGATCACGCGCTCGCCACACCGCCGCGTTGCACCGATTTGAATCGCATCGAAGAGCAGCGACAACAGCATCGCCGCGCCCCAATACAGACTCAGCCGAACGATCTGCCCCGGATCACGATTGGGCAGCGCTTCATCCGCGATCAACCGCATGAATTCCGGCGTGATCAATTCCAAAACAATCGACACGACGCCGCTGAGCGCTCCCAGCACATAGAGCCAGCCGTAAGGCTTCAGCCACTGCATCAAGCGCCACAGCATGCGTGACGTGATCGGGCTGTATTCGTTGTCGTCGTCGTTAAATTTGCTCATTCAATCCACCTCCCACTTCGCGTCCTGCGTCGACCATGCACGCGGTCCATGTGCGATTCGGGGTGGGATGCGCCTTCTTCAGAGAATTGCGAGCGCGCGACAGAACGGTAATAACCGTCCTCGTGCAAGAGTTCTTCGTGTGTGCCACGCTGAGTGATTTTGCCGTTTTCGACGACGAGAATATGGTCCGCACGCTTCGCCGACGAAATGCGGCTCGTGATCAAAAAGACAGTGCGGCCCTTCATGATCTTTTCCAGGCCCTTGCGAATCTGCGCTTCAGTTTCCGGATCAATCGCCGAAAGCGAATCATCCAAAACGAGAATGCGCGGGTTGTGCAAAATCGCCCGCGCGATGGCGAGCCGCTGGCGTTGTCCGCCCGACAACGTCGCACCATATTCGCCGATCATCTGATCGTATTTTGCGGGCAGTCGCTCGATGAACTCATCCGCCTGAGCGATGCGTGCCGCTTCTTTGATCTTTGATAAAGGTGCGTCTTTGTCGCTGTACGCAATGTTGCGTGCGACCGTGTCACTAAAGAGGTATGTTTCCTGAAAGACGTAGCCAATCGCGTCGCGGACGCTCTGCAACGTCATGTCGCGAATGTCCTGCCCATCGATTTGGATCGAGCCGAGTTCCGGATCGTAGAAGCGCGCGAGCAATGCCGTGAGCGTCGTCTTGCCCGAACCCGTCGGTCCGACGAGCGCGACAATACTCCCAGCCGGGATGGAGAAGCTGATGTCTTCAATGACTTGCTTGCCCGGTTCGTAACCGAAAAACACGCGCGAGAATTTCACCGCTCCACCGCCCGGGCACAAGGGCAACGCGTCTTTTTCTTCAGGCGTAGCGTCAGGGCAATCGAGGATTTCGAAGAACCGGTCGCTGCTCACAACGGCTTTTTGATACGCGTCGCTGATGACATTAATCTGCTGCAATCGCGTGAGAATCTTGTTCATCGCGACGCCGAAGAAAACAAGGTCGCCGAGGTTCAATTCGCCGCGCTGAACAAAGATCGCCCCAGCTCCGAAGAGCAGGATGTTGGTTGCGGTCGCGATGCCACGGATCGAAGGCGTCATGACTTGTTGCAACCGCGCGCCATCGAGCAATTTCGACAGTAGCGCGTTGCAACTCGTCTTAAATTTCGACTTCTCCAATTCCTCTGTCGCAAACGCCCGGACGACGTGAACGCCAGCGATGTTTTCGGTGAGCAGCTGAATCATGCCATCCGACGCTGCCATCTGCGATTCGTACACGGGCCGTGATTTGATCGCGAAGTAGCGGATCGTCCAAAACCAAATCGGCAGCGAGCACGCGGCATAAGCGGCGAGTGTCGGCGAGCGGTATAAAAGGAGGCCGAAATACCCGACGAGCGTCAACACAATGTCGATCGACGATTGCAGCCCGACGACCACGAATTGCCGGACGTTCTGTAAATCCGTCAGTGCACGGTTAATGAGTTGTCCGGTCGAATACTGATCGTAAAACGAAAACCCGACGCGTTGCAGCCGGTCATAGACGGCCTCGCGCATGAAGTAGACCATCGACATGCTTTGCCACGTGCTGCAATACGTCTTGGCCCAGACGAGCACACCGAAGACCACGCGCGCCACGGCGAGCCAGATCAGCGCCATAAATAGCGTGTGTCCGGGCGTGTTCGGCGTGGTCAACCAGAGGTGCAAGCTCTCGGGAGAGACCGGCGCGCTGCGTTCGAACGCGAGATGTTGCACGACATCGACGGCGGGCTTGAGCAGATAATCCGCGACGACTTCGGCTGCGTTACACGCGATGAAGACCAAAGCGGTGACGACCACTTCGAACTTCACCGGCTTCATAAACGCAAACATGCGCTTGATCAGCCGCCACTGCGCGCCCAGCCCACTAGTCTTTTTTAGATGAGGAGTAACCACGAAGTGACTATAAAGTAGCGCGTGGTGGAATTCAAGGTGAGGGAAAAGACGGGTATCGATCACACTCTGTCGGCATCAATCTCTGTTTTAATTCTTGCGATAAAAATCAGGATCGTGTAAACGTTATGGCTGTTCACAGCACATAAGGTTGAGGTTGAGTCGAAATTTTGAATCGATTAAGGAGAGTTCCGTTGAAACTCCAGACGCGTTTTGTCGCCCAAACAGTGGCGATGGCATTTTTTGCGGCGATCATTGGTTTTAGTTATGCCATGATCACTCAAGCAAGTCCGAACGCGGCGAACGCGAAATCGGCTGTGGGTTCACGTGCCACCGGTACAGCGACAATTCGTTTCCTCGCGCCCGTTTTGGTATCGAATACGAATGACTATGATTTGGGTGACGCGCTGTATGGCACCGTCATCACGCGGTACGTGACGGCGACGGGTGGGCTGCGACCTTACCAATTTGCTGCTCCTGGACTTGCGACTGTTCTGGGTGCCAATTCAACGCTGAAGATGGAACGCTCAGGCGTTGTGAGCGGTTTTGCATCAGCGACGACGCCCAATCCGGCAGTGACGTTTCCGGCGACTGTGACAGGTGGAACACTCAGCGACCTCAATGCCACGCCCGTTCCAACTGAAACGCGAAATTTTCATTTAACGCTCTTCGCAACCAGCTCAAATTTGTTTCGCTTTGCAAACGATCATCTGAACAACGGCGTACTCGGCCAGTCGTACCTCGGAAAGATCGACACGATTGGCGGGAAGGGGACGGTTATTTACAGCATCGTTCCGGGAACGATCGCGTTGAATGGGTCGATATTGGGAACGGGTAATTCGCTTGAAGACTCAATGGGCTTGTCCCTTGCGTCGAACGGGTCGTTGTTTGGTAGACCTTTAAAGACGGGGTTGGTGACGTTTACGGCGCATGCCGTGGACGCCGCGCAACGTGCCGCGAAGGACCGCTCCAATTCAATTCCGGATCAGATTTTTGCATTCAATATTGAGGATTCACGCATCACTGCGACAGACTCCACGATTCTATCGGTTTCCGTCAGAGGGGACACGGCGCTGGCCAATTCAGACACGGTGAAATTCAAGGCGTTTATGAATTTGGGTGGAACGAATTCGAACGCACTCAAGAACCAGCAGTTCACACTCTTGTTCGGCGGGAATGCGTACACGGGATTCTTAGATCCCAGCGGAAAGATTATCTCGCAGCGCGGCGGGACGCTGGTCTTCCCCGATGGTACGACGTTGACGGGAGTCGTGGGTTCGGTCAACGGAACGGTTACCGGAACGTTGACACGTGCCAATGTGTCCAAGGGATTGAACGCTGAAGCCATCACGAATTTGTCCACGAAGCGGGTCGGCATCGCGATCATCGTCCACAATCTTGTCGCTGCTTCCGATACGATTGAGTTTGAAACGAAGCACATCGGAACCAAGTACGCGCTGAACTATGTCATCGGCCAATTCGGCAAGCCGTTGGGCGGCGCGTTCCAGATTTACGATGCGCGCGGTTTAGATGGGTTGGACATCGCTGGCAACAAGGGCGATGCGTGGTATTCGAAGTTCCTGATCGCTCCGCGCTTTGGTATAGATGACACGGCGGGGTATGGCAGTATCAATGACATTACCGTGCGCATCGGCACGAATTTTTCGCAATTGATTCCCAATGCGCTTTTGGCCACAACGAATACCGGGCGCATCGTCCTACCGCAACGCGGCACCGGTGCTAGTATCGCACGTTTCGTGATTGATCCCGCAGCCTACTCAGGCTACGTTGCCACCAATACGTTATCCGAATCGACCACCGGTTTGTCTCAGGGACAGAACCTCGTTCTCGCGGTGTCAAACTTCTACAATATGTCGATCGACATCAATCGTACGGCGGGCAACGCGACGTTCAACGGTGAAGACGCGAAAGCGATGCAGAAAGTACACCCGTTCGGTACGTGGGTTGACCGCAATTCGAAATTGCCGAAGCCGTAAAAAGTTCCGTGGTACGATCGGATTCGATGTCTGTTTCAGAAAAAAGGCTCACGGTTTCCGTGAGCCTTTTTTGTTTAACGCGCGTCTCGTTGACGACCCGCATTCAACCCGCCGCTGCACACGTGCCATTTTTCGCGCGTGGATTTGTCTCGACTTGAACGCAAACGTTTGATAAGATGTATGATTCAATCGTACACTTAAGTCATCATTCAATTGGGAGAATCGACGGTGGCAGAGTTGCCCGGAAAAATTACACGACGTCCTCCAACAGCAACGCCCACCCGCCGACCTTCAACGACGTCATCCGGTTCCGTGAAACCTGACAGCGCTCTGGACGGCTCGGACGAAAATGCTTCTGCACAGCGCAGTGCAACAGCCCGGCGCACAGCCCGGCCTGCGGCGCCTCAGGGGATTCCTACTCAGTACAAAATCATCGGCGGGGGCGTTCTGTTTCTGCTGGTTGTCGTGCTCTTCGGATATGGCCCGTTCATCCGGTCGCGTTACACCAGTACACTGGATTCTGCCGCGACGCTCGCAGAACGCACTCAAGCGGCGTCGTCGTTGTATGCTCGGCACGATGGCGCAGCGTTCCGAATTTTCCAGGAACGATTGACCTCAACCGACCCGCTGGCTCGCGATGCAGCGGCGTATGGAATGGGATTGATCGCGCGCGAAACAGACGTTCACGGTGTGTCTGCCACAGAAGAAATGGCGCTATCAGGCGCGAAGCTTGACGCAGGCGGAAAGTGCGCACTGGCCACCCGGCTCGCCGACGTCGCGAAGGCCATCACGCAGGACGACAACACGAAGAAGTTTTCAGAAAACGATACCAAACGACTTGAGTTGATTGCGTCCTGTCTGATTCCCGACACGAAACATGCCGATGCAAAAGTGCGGGCGGCGGCGGCAGAAGCCTTAGGTGCCGTTCCCGCTCCGGGCGCATGCAACGCTCTGATCGCTGCGGCGAGTGACGCGGATGCGGCTGTGAAGAGCGCCGCGCGAAAAGGGATTGCGTTCACAGCGCTGCCGGAATCAGCGGGTAAATTATTGCAGGCCGTCGCATCGTCGGACCTCGATTTAAAATCAGTCGCTGGAGCTGCGTTTAAGAAAGTTCGGGACAAGGCCAAGAGCGAAGAGCTGCTGCCGCTGGTTGGCAGTCCAGACGAATCGGTGCGTAAAGAAATCGTTGCGGCGCTGGGAAAACGCCCTGCGGATTCGAAAGCTGCAGAAGGCGTCACGCGCGCGTTGAAGGACACGTCCATCGAGATTCGCAAGCTCGCGTTGAAGTCGATCCAATTGACCGGCGTATCGGGCGCGGCGTCACAACTCGCTCCTTTAATGAGTGACGCGGATGAGTCCGTGCGGGTTCAATGTGCTGAAACTCTGGGCGAATTGCGCGACGATGGATCGAAGAAAGTGCTGCTCGACGCCTTTGGATCGAGTCCTGCGGGTGAGACGTTGAAGGCGCTGTCGAAAGCGCTTGGCCAGCGCAGCAGCGGAAAAGATCTGCCGGTGATCGGCGTGTTGGTCGGACAGATGAATGCGCACCCGGAATCGTTCTCCGGCATTCGTGAGGCGCTGATCAAAATGACGAATGCTCAACAGGGGCCTAAGCGCGATGCGGAGCGCATGAAGTGGGACGCGGCGCGCTGGAATGCGTGGTGGGACAACATCGCCCAACGCGAAAAAATCAAGGACGAAGCGCTCAGCAAATTGAAGAAAGCTGACGCTCGGAAACAAGAAGGCAATAAGTATTATCCCGAGTTGTCGAAGATGACCAACGATGCCTTCGATCAGCTCGAAAAATGCCTGGAGATGAACAAGAAGGATGATCCGGAAGACGACAACGACATCACGTCGATTCAGAACAAATACAAGGGCAACAAGTACCAGTTCGAGAAGTTTCAAGTGCTTGACGAATACCGTGGAAAGAAATAAAAGTACGTCCGAGTGCTGTGAACCATGATGGGGGTGACCATGACTTTTTCGATTCGAACGATGGTGTGCGTGGCGGCGTTGGCGGTGCTGGCTGGCTGCACGACGGAAGCGTCCAAGAAAGCGATGAACAAGCCGCTGCCGACCGATCAGTACGCGGGCTTTGGCGCGGGCACGACCGAGAACAGCAAGCGCAAAGCCGAGAAACCCAAGCAGGTCCGCGACGACATGGAACCCGAACAGGCCGTCTCGATTCTCGTCGATCAATTGAAGAAGACGCAGGCCGGGTACTCCGTCACGGCGGAAGAGCAGTTGATGTACTGGGGCGAACGTCCGGGCGTCGGCCCGATTGTTGCTCGCAAAGTCCGTCCGCTCTTGAAGAGTGATCGAGTAGAACATCGCGCTCCGGCGTTACGTTTGACCGTCGCGTATGGCAACCGGGATTCGGTCGGCGATTTGATTGAGTGCCTCACCGACAAAGAATACGGCATCCGCGACGCGGCGTTCCGTGCGGTTCAAAATTATGTTCCGCGCGACTTCGGTTACGATCCGTCGTCCGGCGAAGTGGCTCGTGCGCAGAGCGTCGATCAGTACCGCCGCTGGTATCAGTACAAGACGCGGAACGAAGCCGTTCAGCCGCCGTCGATTTACGAAAAGAATCCGCCGACGGAAGCGCAAGTGGTCCAACCCAAGCGCGACGCACAGACTGTTTTTAGTGGCGCGGAAGTGAATCGTTAAGAGCTGATTACTTCAAATCGTTGAGTTGTTTCTTCAAGCGGGCCAGTGTTTCGGGCCCGCTTTGTCCACCGAAACGTGCAGTAGAATAGTCGCGCGCGAATCGGATCGCGTCATCCACTTTATTCCAGACCTGCTGCGGTGTAGCCTGTTTCGGCGCGTGTTTTAATGCTTCAAGATGATCGACCCACGGACGCTGAGATGGACACGGTGCATGGTTGCGTTTAAGCAACGCGTCGAACGTTTTCGCGAGGTCGTCAAATTCGCGGCCCGCGCTGGAATAATTGATCCGCGACGACGCGATTCGGGCAGACGTGCGCCACGCCAGCAGCCGGTTGATCACATATCCCAACACCACAACCGAAGCGGTAATGAGGCCGATTTTGCTCAGCGGCGATTCCCGCAGCCACGCCCCGAATGCTTCGGCCAGATCGCCGAGTTTTTCCCATTTCTTGGACCAATACGCCAGCGCGCCGGATTGCCCGGGCATGCCGCCTGTTGGAGTCGCGTCGAACGTCGTCCAGCCTTCGCCATCGATCCACACTTCAGCCCACGCGTGAGCGTCGCGCTGCCGGACGATGCTGACACTAGGCTCCGGCGATTCATGCGCGAAGTAACCCGTCACATACCGCGCAGGAACGTTCATGCAACGCAGCAACAACACCGCCGATGCGGCGAAGAACTGGCAGTGACCATCGCGTTTCTGAACGAGAAAATTCACGACCGGATCGCCTGGTCCGGGTTCGACCGACAGGCTGTAGGAATGATTGCGATACAAATATTTTCGAATCGCTTCAAGCTTGTCACGCGGGGATGGCGCGCCGACTTCGAGTTGGTGCGCGATGGCCAAAACACGCGGATCAAAGTCGGGTGGCATCTCCAGACAATACGCGCGGACGCGTTCACTGAGACCTTTCGCCGGGACGCTGAGCGGACCTTTGTAGGCACCGTCGGCGATGCCGATTTGATACGTGTCGCTACCTCCGCTGAAGGGAAGCCGAAGCGCCGGGATACTTCCGCCCAGTTCACTCGACCACGTGATGCGATATGACCGCGCGTCGACGCCGGCCATGTGCAGTGGCAGGTAAAGAACCGGCAGATTGTTCATGAGCGGAGTGAGCACCAAATGCTGCCCTCCGGAGCGGCCTTTCAAGGCGAGCGTGGCGTCTTCGTTCGTTTTGAATTCGGCGGCCGGAGCCCACGCGCCGGTCGTCGTATACGTTTCGAACGTCATGCCGCGCATGTGCCGCTCTTCGAGTTCGCCATCAATGCGGAACACGCGCTTTTGGGAGAGCGGTAGATTGAACGTCTTGCTCAGCATCGGCCGGGAGTTGACGTCTGGAACGTCGGTGTACGTTTGCGGGCGCAAGATGGACATGAGGATCCGTGTGAAATCTCCGGAGCGTTCATAGACGACCATCGCTCCTGCGCTGCCCAGCAGAATGGCGCATGCGAGCGCGAACGTCCAGAGCCACGCCTTCGAGCCGGAGCGTTCCACACGGGGCCGCGAGGTGCGCATCGACATCGCCAGCAGCACGATGAAAAGCGGCGTGAAATATTTAATGTAGGATGAATTTGTGGTTCGCGATGCCAGCACGAAGACAATGGACGCCAGGAAAACGAGAATTGCGGTGCGGTGTTGGCCGGATGGCGGTCGCTGCCAGTGCTGGACGACGCATTCGGAGACGAATCCCATGCTGAACATGCGCTCGACAAACAGCATGTAATAGAACGACTGATTCCGTTCCATCGTCGCCATTGTGTACAACACCACCGCCGCGAACGCCGACGCGCGCACGATCCACACGGCGGGCCGCCCGAGTTCCAGCCGCGCGTGAAACAAAAACGAAGCGAGAATCCCGACCGCTGCGAGCACAATCGGCGCGAGCACAGAAATCGACAACCACGCCGCACCGCCGTGCCGGGTCATCGCATCAATCGAGAGGCTGATCGCCAGCGCAAAAAACGCGACAAAAATACTCGCCGTCGCGGCCCACGGCGGCGAAGGAGAGGTATCCAATTGAGGAGAGGACGGATTCATCAAAGCAGCGGCACCGAGATCATGAGCCTATACATTGTTATCACAATCGGAGACGGAATACAAAACCGCAAATAGATATCATGCACCCGTATCCTTCATAAAGTATATTGAATGATCTTGTCTCCGTCACGCCCATACTTTATGCTAACGGACATTGTTTTATAATTTATGCGACGTGCTCGTGTAGACGTGCGAAAGAATTCGAGTTCTTAAACAAACGCAGAGGAAATATGTCGATGTCCATCGTTAAACTTTTCGCAATCCTTGGGTTGTTGATGCTGTCCACAGGCGCTGGTCTTCGGGCTGAAGCTGCCGATGCGCCGTGTGAAGCGTGCCAGCCTGGCTGCCGCATCCGACCGCAATCGACGATTCCGCCAGTGGCCGCAAGCCGGGCAATCGGCGCGACGGCGAACGGTGTGGGTACACAGGTCGCCAGCGTCGAGCAGCCCGTTGGAACGCCGTTGGCGTCCGGCGCGTCGAGCCTCAGCTACGGCATCGGAGCGACCGGCGTCCTGCTGGGAACCAAGACCTTCACGATTCGCAACACCGGATCGTCGAATCTGGCGGTGCAGTCCGTGACCGTCGATGGTGCGAACGGAACTGATTTTGCTGTCAACACAACGGGAATGTTGACGACGCTGACGCCCGCGCAGATCACATCGTTCGTGGTGTCCTTTAAGCCCGGTGCAGCTGGCATTCGTGTCGGCGCATTGCATGTCGTCACGGACGATCCGAACACCGCATCGTTTAATGTGGAGTTGACGGGCGGCTATCTCACGCAGTCCACCAGCCAACAGAGCGTCGCCAATAATTCTGTTTCGTGCAATAATGGAACCGGTCACACGGACAACAGCTACTGGCGCACGTTCTCATTGCCGGCGTTTGGTATCAACGCACCATCCGGCTTGAGCGTCACGGCTGTTCAGGTGGGTGTCGAAACAGCGAGCGCCACGTCCGGAACGCAGCCGATCACTGTTAACCTGTATCAAACTGTGACGGGAACGTTTCCGAATGGAACGAAGACCCTGGTCGGCTCGGCCAAATTTTCGGTCGCGAATCAGACCAACAGCACGATCACAATCCCTGTCACGGGCGATGTGACAGCGGGTGGAGAATTGATCGTGGAAGTGTTCACGCCCGACGGACAAGCCTCTTCAAGCTTATTTTTCATCGGAACAAACTCCAGTCCAGAGTTTGCTCCCAGTTACATCTCGGCGGCAGCTTGCGGCATTCCGAATCCGACTGCCGGCGCCGCAATTGGTTTTCCTAACATGCATTATATCATCAATGTCGTCGGCACGATCCTTGGCGGAAACACGCCGCCCACGATCACGGGCACTGTGGCGAATCAGGCCGTCAACGATAACACGACGATCGCTCCGTTCTCTGGCGTGACGCTGGGCGACGTGGATGCTCCTGCGCAAACGCAGGCGGTTTCGGTCACGCTCGACGTGCCGGCCAACGGCTCATTCACAACACTCAATGGTTTCACCAACGCGGGCGGCGGCGTCTACACATTCAGCGGCACGGCTGCGTCGGCGACAACGGCAATTCATGGACTGGTCTTCACACCGACGTCCAACCACATTGCGCCGGGATTGACTGAAACGACGACGTTCACGATTTCCATCAATGATGGGATCGCGTTGGCGGTTACGAACTCAACGACGACAGTGATCTCGACATCGATCAACGATGCGCCGGTGCTGACCAGCGGACCCAGTGCGACTCCGAATCCGGCGTTCGTCATGCAGCCGGTCCAGTTCAGCGCCGCTGCGTCGGATGCTGACAGCGACACGCTGACGTACTCGTGGGATTTCAAAGACGGCTCCACATCCACGCAGCAAAATCCGACGCATGCGTTTACCGTTTCCGGAACGTACGCTGTCAGCGTGACGGTGACCGATGGCAATGGTGGCAGCACGCCTGGAATTGTTATGGTCGAAGTCCTTTCGGGCAACGCGGGTGAAGGCGACACCGATGGCGACGGCTTCTCCGACGAAATTGAAGCGGCGCTGAAGTTCGATCCGTTCAATTCCGATGTAACGCCCTTCAAGCTGCCGAGTCCGAAGGGGAACGCACCGATCTCCAACAGCAAGCTCAGAATTAAATTGGATTTTGCTAACGCGAATAAAGATAAGCTGACACTGACGGGCCATTTGCTCGTCAACGGCGTGATTCCGGTCAATCAGATTATGATCGTAGATGTCGGCGGTGTGGTCCGGGCGTTTACGCTGAATAGTACCGGACTGGGCAAGACGAACACGAAAGACAAGGTCAATCTGTTCGTCAAGACCTCGCAAGCCCTGGTTGATTTGACGATACCGAATTTCCAGGTGCAATTGGACGCCGGATCATTCGCCGCCGCCTTGGCCGACGAGAAACTCACGAACATCCCGGCGAAGAACGTGAAGCGCAGCGTCAATGTGACGATCATTTTGTTGAACACGGTCTTTAAGGCGACCGTGCAGCAGTCGTACTCGGTGCGCAATTCGGTGGGAACCACGAAGTAGTTCTTCGGTTTCAAATTCGATTGGGTTTCGTGATTGCTGTGTTACTGAATGTAAAGACATCAAGCACTCCTGTATCGTGAGAACGTAGTCCGCATCGGAATGGCATTCAAAACTTTCTCACAATCCCTCAATGCCGGTGTATTACCCATCGGCTTTTGCCGCGAAAAACTTTCTTTCAGGAGAACCGCAGACGATGCGCGCTACACGTATTTTGTTGTCCCTTATTCTCACCGCTGGTTGTGTCACGATGTCACTGAGCGCTGCCGCTGCCAAAGGTATATCCGCCGAAGAGTCTGAAAAGACACTCAAGGTCGCCGATGGTTTGGAGTGCAAGTTGTGGGCGTCGGAACCGAATGTCATCAATCCGACCAGTATGGATATTGATGAAAAAGGCCGCGTCTGGGTCGCTGAAGGCTGCAATTACCGCAACAAGAAAAACATGCGCCCGGAAGGCGATTGCATCGTTATTCTCGAAGACACCAAGGGAGCCGGCGTGTGCGACAAGCGCACGGTTTTCTGGCAAAGCAAGGATTTGATTTGTCCGCTGGGCGTCTCGGTCATTGGCAACAAAGTGTACGTGTCGCAGTCGCCGAAGATGATGGTTTTCACGATTGATGAAACGGGTTATAAGCCGAAGGGCGAGCCTGAAATTTTCTTTAACGGATTCAGCGGTTACAACCACGATCACGGTTTGCACAAGGCGATGGTCGGACCGGACGGACGCATGTATTTCAACTCCGGGAACGCTGGTTTGGACGGCGGCAGCAACATTGGTAAGCCGGCGGATTGGGTTGCCGATGGCGTCATCAAGAACGCCAAGGGCGAGCTGGTCGTGGACACCACGGGCAGCCAGATCGGACCGAAAGGGAAGGTTTGGCATGGCGGTGAAAAGGCGAAGGGTGCAGGGTATCGCGAAGGCATGGCGTTCCGCGTGAATCTCGATGGCAGCGGATTTGAAACGCTCGGCCACGATTTCCGCAACAATTACGAAGTAACGGTCGATTCGTTCGGCACGGTGTGGCAGTCGGACAACGACGACGACGGCAACCAGGGTGTACGCTTGAACTTTGTGATGGAAGGCGGCGACTTTGGTTATGCAGGTTGGGGCAAGGAGAAGAAGCGCTATCCGACACAGTCCGCGCAGGAAGCGCACTGGCGCCAGCGCGAACCGGGCGTCGTGCCGAATCTGTACGTCACTGGCGGCGGTTCCCCGACGGGCATTCTCGTCTATGAAGGTGATTTGCTCCCGGCGAAATATCAGGGCGCATTGATTCACTGCAACGCAGGCGGCCAATGGTACAGCTATGTCGGCGCGTTCATGACCAAGGAAAACGGCGCGGGATTCAAGTGCGTGTTGGACGAATTGGTCAAGGCTGATGACAAGTGGTTCAAGCCGTCCGCCGTCAACGTCGCACCCGATGGCGCGGTCATGATCGCCGATTGGTACGATGGCCAATCCGGTGGACACGGCATGCAGGACGACATCGCAGGCGGACAAAAGGGCCGCATCTTTCGCCTCGCTCCGAAGGGCAACAAGCCGTCAGTTCCGGCATTGGATGCCGCGACGGTTGATGGGCAGATTGCTGCGCTTTGTTCCCCGAATCTCGCGACGCGCTACGTTGGTTATTCGAAGTTGACGACCGGTGGTGCGCCCGCGATTGAAGCGCTGAAGAAGCTCTACACGACGACCGCCAAGCCGGCGTTGAAGGCGCGCGCGTTGTGGGCGCTGGCCAAGACGGAAGCGGGCAAGGATGCCGTGACCGAAGCGTTGAAGGATTCGTCGCCTGACATCCGCGTGACGGCCATCCGTGCCGCGCGTCAGATCAAGCTGGACATGGTCGCCATTGCCAACCAATTAAAGGGCGATGCAGCGTACAGCGTCCTCCGCGAACTGGCGATTGCGATGCTGTATGAACCGACCGAAAAGGCAGTGCCGGTGCTCGTCGATCTGACCGACCGAATCAATCCGACGATGCCGGAAGCGCCGGTCTACGATCCGAACAAGCACAACGCGTCGCGCGACGATCTGGCCAAGAACGAGCTCGAACGCCAGGACCGCGTCACAAACAAATGGTACATCGAAGCCGTCGGCATCGGTGCAACGGGCCGCGAAAAAGAGTTGCTCGAAGCGTGGAGCAAGAACCACAAGAACAACGATCCGAAGCTCGCTGAAGTCGTCACGTGGCGCTTGAACAAAGTGCTGCCTGAGCTTCCGAAGGCGGAACCGTCGGCGGAACCGAAGAAGGAAAAGAAGAAGTAACGACGTGTTTTGGTTTTGGGTTTCGCGTTTCGAGTTGAAAAGCTCGTTAGCGCGAAACCCGGAACTCGAAACCTTGCGCTGGGACAAAACTCGGTTTATAGTTGTCACTCATGAAACTTATCACATTAATCCTATTGGTTTTTTGCGTCGCTGCTTTGGACGCAAAGAGCGCTGAAGCGGATCCGGAGATGCTGAAGACGCTTCGCGACGACAGTGCGGACATGCAGGAACGGGACGCGGCAGTGAAGTACTTGGCGAAGTCTCGCGCCGGGGCCATGGCGATGATCGAGATGGCCCAAAAGAAGGATGAGTTTCCGGACGAAATGCGTTCGAGTGCCGCTCTGGCTTTGGGCGAAAGCGACGACGCTGACGTCTTGAAACTGGCTGAGAAATTCATTCCGCTTCCGAAGATGAAAGACGGCACCCGGATCCCGCCGATTTCGAAACTTGTCGAGATGAAAGGTGACATCGCCGCAGGTCGGGCCATCTTCCGAAGTTCGAAGGGTCCGAACTGTATGAACTGCCATCAGCTCGAAGGGTTAGGCCGGGAAATTGGGCCGCCGATTTCGACCATCGGAGAGAAGCCGAAAGAAGTTTTGTACGAAACGATCCTCGCGCCCAGCGCGTCGATCCAACACGGTTTTGAAGCGTACACGGTCCGGAAAAAAGACGGCACCGTGATCACGGGATTGAAGGTTGAAGAGACCGACGAGAAGTTCACCATCAAGAACAGCGACGGTGACTTGGTGGACATTCCGGCGGCGGAAATAAAGAAGACGATCAAGGAAAAGAAGTCGCTGATGCCTGAAAAGTTGATCGAGACGATGACGACGAAAGACCTCGTCGATCTGGTCGAATATTTGTCGGACCAAAAAGTTAAGTAATTGTGGTGTTCGGTTCCCCTCGCCCCTTGGGGGAGAGGGGTTAGGGGTGAGGGG
>JBAXUS010000126.1:0-18017 GCA_037129555.1 Planctomycetota bacterium | reverse complement strand
GCGACTCAAGTCCCATGATTGCATTTGAAAGAGAGTCACGATGCGAGATCGGGCGCACGACCGCGGCCCGCGATTTCAGGTCCGGCGTTGATTATTTCGAGCAAGGCGGCTCCACGAACAGGCGCGCCGTCAGCAGCCACGATTGCCGCAATGGTTCCGGGAGATGATCCCAGATTGCGGTGAGTTCTAAAAGATCCGGAGCAAGTTTCCGTGCCACACCGGTGCCACACGACTCGTGGGTTTGAACGTCTTTTGGACGTTCCCGAGGTGTCGCGGGATGTCCACTCGCTTCGTTTACAACGTGTTGCTGTTCCTCAGTATGTACCCGCAACGTCCTCGCCTTGTCTTCTGTAAGTCCTTTTAAATCAACAGGTTCGAATCCTAGTCCGGAAATTGCAAAATACTTACCAGTCAACAACTTAAAAAAATAAGAAAGCCTGGTCGTTACCCCCTTCCGTTACCCTCTCCGGTCACTCTCTGGCGATGCCGATCCTTCCGCGCTTGGGTTCTTTCCTGAGTTCCGACAAAGACCGAGAATCAGAATGAATTTAAGACGGCGGCCGAGTCGCCAATGTCGCACGTCTCCGTCGACTGGCTCAAGTTCATCTGGTCTACTTCCTGATCTGTCTCGGATACGGGGCAATCAAATCGTTCGAGCCGTCATCGAGCATCTGAAGAGCGGGTTGAGCCGGAATCCGCCCGGTGCCGTTCGTAAAGAGCGGAAAGAAACAACTCAACGTGGCATCCGTGCCGGAAGACCGGCGGTAAATTTACCGCCGGTCCGCCGTCCCCGTGAATGTTGATTCTTTAGGCACGGACAGCCAAGAATGCTAACGTCCGCCGGTCATCTGCGACCCGTTCGACGATTGCAAACACCGCTCGCGGCAAGTCGCCAACCGAATCCAGCAATTCTGCGTTTTTGTAGAACTGCCGCACCCGTTTCTCGCCGATTCCAATGCCGAACAGGATCATGCCTTCATGCTCCTTCGCTTCGATCGACTTGCAAACGGTCAGAAGGTGCCGCTCCAATTCCGCGGTGTTCGCCATATGCGCCTGCGGCATTCCGTCGGAAATTGAAATCAACAATTTAGTTTTCTCACGACGAGCCGACAGCCGTTGCGCGGCCCAAAGAACGGCCTCTCCGTCCAAATTGTCTTGGAGCGAGACATCAGTGAACACTGCGGCGGGGACGGCGTTTTCGTTGAAGCCCTTGAAAATCAAGCCTTGGAACGGCACGACCCGACTGAACGCCCCAACATCGGTTGCACTGATTTCGGCGGACTTGATCAGCGACCGAACTTGATCCGTCTGGGTGGTGTGCCCTAGGATTTCATGCGAGATGCCAATGCTTCGCAGTACCTCCGACAGGGCGGCGGCCGTTTTCCGAGCGACGGAAATGTGTGTCTCCATTCCTCCGCCCACCGACGACGACATGGACCCCGAGCAATCAATCAGCAGCGACACCGCAAACTTCGGATCATCCTTTTTCGTCGTGGTTCGCCAGACTTTGGAAAGATCGATGGGAATCCCACGCAGTCCCAAACCGACGCGAGAGGCTTTGCGCGGATCGAGCCTGCCGGACTCAACGTTGAGTTGTAAACGGTTCTGTGTGGGGGATTGAATCTTCCGAAGTCGGTCAGCCATCTCCCGAATCAGCCCCGCATACTCAATCCGGGCTTGCTCAAACTTCGTCTGGGCTTCCGGCGTTTTTGCAACCTGATCGACCTGATCGAACGAACGATCCAGCACGCAATATTTCCGGGACGGGCCAGCAAGCGCCGCCCCGACAATCCGTCGCGCGTTGCTCGTTTTCTCTTTTGAAGCAACGTCATCACCGCATTCGCCGGACAAAATCTTTGTCAGTTCTTCGTCAGGGGATTCGTTCCGAAAACGCTCCCAGATTATGGCTACCGCTTTTTCGACGGCACCCGGTGCTACCTGTTCTTCAGTCTCCGAATCCTTCCGTCCGATTTCTTCGTTGGCCGTTTTCGCCTCAGAAACAGCATGTTTCGCCGCCGTAGCTTTCGTCGCGGAATCGGCTGCGAGCGGGTCAATTATCGCCGCGTGTTTGGTACGGACTTCATTTCGGATGCTTCGAGCCATTTCGACGTAGGCTTTTCGCGCTGTGGATTCGGCTGCTTTCGCGTGCTCCAAAAATTCTTCGGTAGCAGCGGATGTTGCATCCGCTTTCTGTTCTTCGTCTCGCAACGCATTAACACGCAAATTATGACGTTCGAGGTCGGCTTCGAGCCGCTGTATGCGCTCGGCATGTTTGGTGGCTTTCTTCAGAAGGCGTTCTTTCTCTTCTCCTGAAGCATCGGCGACTCGCCGTGTCAGGTTAGCCAAAGCCCTTCGGCTGGACTCCAAACGCTCTCGAAGCCGGGTGCCCGCCGTTTCAGCCTTCTTGAGCCGCTCGCTTGCCATCGCATGGTTCCGCTTGGCGTCGCCCGCCACGACCGTCGCCGACCGAAGGGTCTTCCTTGCATCGATCAAGGCTCGCTGTTCATCGCTGCGCTCCAATCGCTCGCGGATGTCGGCGCTTCTTTCCCGTTTGGCTTTCGAGAGCGACTTGATCGCCTCTTTCGCTGCACGTTCCCGGCGGCTTGCCTCTTCAGATTTCGCTCGTGCGTCCTCGATTGGACGAGTGTCGCCGGGAAGGCATGGCTTGACGCCCAGCCGATTGATGATGCGCATCGCCTGCTCGAACGCTTGCTGGGTGTTGCGGGCGCGGGGACGAGTGTCTTCTTCGAAAACCGAATGCCAAGGATGGGTCGGCCAATCGTAAAGCGGCAGCGGATATTTGCGTTGCTCGACGATCCACAGTTTGGCAATACGGAGAATTTCCAGGCGTTTCGAAACGTCCTCAATGAGAATGGCGTCAGTTGCATCCAGCCCCAACTCGGTCATTTCGGTAATCACGTCAGCGCGACGGTCATCAGAAAGCCACGACGTTGTTTCAACGATGGGTTCGTCGCCAAAGACGGCTTGAATCCCTTCCATATACGCGCGAGTCAGCATCTCTCTCGCTCCGGGAAAATCCCGTTCGAGCATCCGTTCGATGAACTCATCTTCGACTGCATTATGGACAAGTTTGACAAGGTAGTTCGGGGTGTCCGAACAAACCTTGCGGTTGGTGTAGCGGATGTGCCCGGCTTCATGGAGACAGAATCCATAAATGGGGAGCAGTTCGCTGTCCCGCGCTCCGTCCATGTCGGGAAGAAAAATCACCGGCGGTTTGGTCAGGCGGACTTGAATGGACTTTCCGCGCAGATGGACTCGAACTCCGAGTTCGCTTGTCACCAACGCCGCGAAGTTTCGCAATCGAGAAGCGGGAAGAATTGAAATTTTGGACATTTTCGCAACTCCATCTTTCAGAGGGTTTTCCGGGGAAGCCCACATACTCACGCTTTGGCGGGAGCCATTTTCTTTGTCTCGTTGACCCGTTTGATGATTCGGAACGCCGTATTTCCGTTCGCCTGACGAAGATTGAATCTGGGATCGAATTCAATCTGCTGGAATGAAAGGGTGCCGCCGTTTTTCTTATATGCCGACCAGATCGCTTCCATTTCCGTCGGGTCGGCCACCTCGGATGCGACACGTCCGACACCCGGAGAAGTTCGGCTCGCTCTCGGCGTTTTCTTCGTTCGACCGATGGCGTCTCTCGCCGATGACTGGCGGCCAACGACGACACGTTTTCCGAAGATCAATTTGACCGCCTCTTCAATGGGTTGTCGAACGTTTGCGTCTTCGATCACCGATAAGAAAGTTAAGTTCGCCGCTTCGAGTGGGTCGCGGTAGAGGAGAGTTTTGGCACAGAATTGGATGAGTTCGCGGGTGCTCAGCGTCGGCAACAACGGCGCGTTCTGTCCATCGCCTTGCCGCAGCCGACCGGCGAATTCGCACGCCCGACGGACCAGCGATTTCGACAGATTTGGCAAACGGGAAGACAGGATTTCCTCTTCCTGTCTAGCGGTCAGAGGTTTGATCCGAATGGCTTGTCCATGCCCTGTAAAGCGATTCAACAAGGCTGCGTTGATCGGTTGCGTGCCGGCGTAATGGCCGTCGCGGTCGCCGCCGATAGAATTCCCGGTCGCGAACACCCTGAAATTCGGATGGGCCTCGACGACTTCGCCGTTGTGCTCTTTCAGGCAGAGACGCGGCTTTGCTTCGAGCACGGGATAAAGCAGCGAGAGCACGTCCGGCGGACCGAAATCAATTTCATCCAGAACCAGCCAGTATCCGTTGCGCATCGCCCGCGGTAGAGCGCCGTCGTTCCAGATTGTCCCGACCTTGCTCAGCCCAATGGAACCAACGAGGTCGCTGACCGAAACTTGCCCGTTCAAATTCACTCGCACGACGGGTTGTTTGATTCTTGCCGCATTCTGAAGGACGAGGCTGGTCTTTCCGACGCCCGTCGGCCCAAAGAGAAGTTGATGGTCGCCGGCAAGGACGCCGTCGATCACATGCTGTGTGTAGGGCAGGAACGTGTACGGCTCCTTTTTGGGAATTAACGCCATTGCCTGCTGAGACTCGGCAAAATCCTTCGGGGCGCAGACACGGAGAGAGCGGCGGCCGAATCGCCAAATCTTTGGCGGCTCGGTTCCCTCATAAACGGCGGGATGAAAATCGCCATGGGGTACCCCGGCTGGCGGCAAGAGCAGTTCCTTCCCCGCGCGCTTTCCCTCAAGCATTTTCAGGCGTCGGTCGCCCGGTCCGGCAACTACGAATTCTGCCTTTTCAAATCCTGATTCGGTAACAACCCAAGCGGCGTTTAGCATCCTTCGATTTCCTCCCGCCCAAATGGGGCGTGATTATCAAAACCCGTAAATGGCGATGGGAAACAGCGTGTCAAAACAGCCGGAAAGCGCCACACCGGAATGAACAAAATTCGAAATCGGGCATACGAAACGCAGCTCGCGAGTTCGATCGCAATTCACCACGGTGTTTCTTTGAGGAGGGCAAAGACAGTAAGCGGGACAGTATCCCACTTCGCTGTTTGGCGCTGGGTAGCAATGGAACAACTAACTTTTTTGCACTGGCAATAATGGAGCAGGATGGCTTGGTTACGCTGCCCCCTTTATCTCAAAGGACGTACCCGGTCGCTGTTACACAGACCTACCCAAGGATGCTTAAATCTTAAGGGCGCTCGCCAAATCGTTTCTCGCTATCGCAAACCAAATTGGAAACCTGAAAGCAGGAGATTGACCGAGCGGTTGCGCTCAAATCGCCGCCGGATTATTCTGTGACAATCCAAGCGGCCAAGTTGCAAATCAACGGGTTGGTGCAGGTCTGGTTTCAATCCATCCAGAACGATTCGCGCGGCATCGTCAAGCCGGCGGGTGGCCCATCCCAGCTTGCTGGGGTGGGTCGCGATAGCGACAAGAAGCCTTTCCCATGACTCACGCATCACAGCAATACGTGAGTCATGGGTGGAGCTTCTTGTGAGCTGCGCTCACCCACCCGAATCGGGTGGGCCACCCGCCGTTTAGTTTTTAATGTTTCAGTCGCACAATCCATTCCCCTCACGGGATGAGCGGTGTAGTATGTGCATTGAACTCGTGATGTCTTACGATTGAATCCGCAGGAGTGATCGACTGATGCCGTTTGTAATCCAGTGCCGATGTGTGATCGTGACACTCATTGCTCTGCTGCTGGCGTCTGTCGCGGTGGTGGGTGAGGAATTGAAGCCTGCGGTGCCACGTGCGAAGGATCCGGTTCAGGCTGCCGCGAAACAGGAGCCTCCGATCTCGTTGGAAACGGCCAAAGAACAGGGGCGCGTAAAGTCTAGATTTTTGAAAGACGCCAAGGACGTTGCGACAGCCTCCGACGGCATTCCCAAGGCAAACGTGGCATTTTTTAAAGAGTCGGTGGGGCCGGTCTTGAAAAAGAGCTGCGTGGCCTGTCATGGTCCCGAAAAGGCCAAGGGCAGATTTCGCATCGATCAACTGAATCCAGATATGTTGAACGGCCCTGATGCGGAGCGGTGGCGGGACGTGTTTAGCGCTCTGAGCAAATCCGAAATGCCGCCGGAAGACGAACCGGATTACGCGCTCGCGAAAGTGGATCGCGGACGCATCGTGGATTGGCTCAGCGGCGAACTGAATGCGGCGTCGATCGTTCGTCGCAACAGCCAGGAGCATTCGTCGTTTCGGCGTCTGACGAATTACGAATACAGCTACGCCTTGCAGGATCTGCTTGGATTGCCCTTTGCTCTCCCGAACAAGCTGCCGCCGGAATCCACGTCGGAGGACGGATTCACGAATAGTTCGGAATTGCTGCAGATGTCGGCCATGCAGTTTGATACGTATCGAGAGATCGGACTGAATGCGCTGAAGCGAGCGACAGTGAGCGGGGAGCGTCCGAAACCTGTTACTTATATTATCTCGATGAAGGAAGAAATGGAGAAGGCGGCGCCAAAGGATGTCAAGCCATCCGGCAAGGATGCCAAGCCACCAGAGAAAAAGCAAAAGGCAAAAAAGGCGAAGAATCAGCAGCAAATCCTGAATCGAGAGACAGACGAAAGCATCGATTTGACCGCAGGCAAGTCGCTGCCCCGGGCAGATGCGGTTGTCGGGAAAACGCCCGCCGTGTCTAAGGTCGTGGCGGTGTTGCCCCGATCCAGCGAGTTGAAGCTGGACCTGGATCGCTTCCTTCCCGACGAAGGGACCCTGCGCGTTCGCATTCGTGCCGGGCGTTCGTCCATGAAACCGGACGAGTACGCAAGCCTGCGCTTGAGCTTGAGTGCTCACACGAGCAACAACGCTAATTTTTCGAACGTGATCAGTGAGCACGACATTCCGGTCACGGCGTCTGCGGACAACCCTCAGTTCATTATTTTCGATATTCCTCTGAGCGATATCCAGCGCAATCCGTTCCGGAAACTCACCACCACATTTCCACGACGCGATGAATTTTTGCATATTCAAAACATCTCGAATGCGAGCGGCGGGGAAGAACCTCTCCGTGTTTTTATCGACTATATCGAAATCAGCGCACCGTTTTACGAGCAGTGGCCGCCGAAGACACACACGGACATCTTCTTCGCCAGTGAGCACAAGAGTGACGAGAAAGTTTATGGTCGCGAGGTGCTGAACCGATTCCTGAAACGGGTCTGGCGTCGCCCGGTTACTTCAGGGGAAGTCGATCAGTTCATGGTGCTGTTTGCAAAATATCGTCCGGGATTCCCAACATTCGAAGAGGCGATGGTCGAAGTGCTGGCGACGGCCTTGGCGACTCCGGAGTTTCTCTATCTGACTCAACGCGTGCCGAATCAGGAAACGAAATCCCGGGCGAAGATCAGCGATCTGGAATTTGCCAGCCGCCTCTCTGTGTTTTTGTGGTCCAGCATTCCAGATGATGAGTTGTTGAAGCTCGCCGAACACGGAACGCTCAGAGAGCCAAAGGTCTTGGCCGCTCAAATGCAACGTATGTTGGCTGATCCTCGATCACGACGTTTTACGGAGAATTTTGTCGAGCAATGGTTGGGTCTGGAACGGATGAGCAGCGTGACACATGTAACGGACACGTCGTTGAAAGAGGCCATGCTTGAAGAGCCCAAGGCCTTCTTTGAGGATGTTCTGAAACAAAACCGCAGCATCATGGATTTCATTCATTCAGATTACGCCATGGTCAACGAGCGGCTCGCGAATCACTATCGGATTCCCAAGGTGTATGGCCCGGATTTCCGCAAAGTTGCCGTCACTCCGCAATTGAATCGAGGCGGTATTTTGACCAGCGCGGTGATCATGACGATGAATTCCGACGGCAAGGATTCTCACCCGCTCAAGCGAGGTGTGTGGATGATGAAACGCATCTTGGACGATCCGCCACCCCCGCCACCGCCGAATGTTCCGCAAGTTGATCTGACGAATCCGGCGATTTTGAAAATGACGGTGAAGGAACGGATCGCCGACCATCGGAGTAAACCGGCTTGCATTTCGTGTCACGCCAGGATCGATCCGTGGGGTATAGCGTTTGAGAACTACGATGCGCTCGGCGCGTTCCGGACTCAAATCAATAATAAGCCGGTCGATGCGAGTTCGGAATTGTTCAATCACCAGACGCTGGCTGGTGTTGATGGACTCAAGCGATACGTGCTCGCTGACAGACAAGATCAATTTGCCAGGGGCATGGTGCATAAGCTCACGGCGTACGCGCTTGGCCGGGCGCTTTCATTCGCAGATAGCTCAGACCTAGATGGCTTGACCGCACAGCTTAGACGTGGCAACGATGGCTTGGGTGACCTGATTAATCTGATTGTCAGAAGCACTATTTTTAACTCGAAGTAGGTGTAGAGGGTACTATGAATCACACATCCAACAGACTGAATCGCAGAACGTTTCTTCGGGCCACATTGGCAGGCGGGGGCGTGGCGCTGGCCTTGCCGTGGTTGGAAACATTTGCAGCGGACAAGGACACGACTCCGAAACGGTTTCTCAGCGTCTATCACCCAGATGGTGTGGGTTTGCCACTCAAGACCGATCCGGCGTGGAGCGATTGGAGTTGGTTTCCTCGCGGCGGCGAAAAGAATTTTGAACTGACCAAAGTTCTAGACGTACTCGAGCCTATGCGCAGTGACATCACGATTTACTCCGGCTTGTCGCATCCTGCGGCTAGAAATGTTCACGGCCACTCCAATGCCGATCAATATTTGACGGGCGCGCCAATCGGCGGCGGCGGCCCCTACAAGAATACGATTTCGATTGATCAAGTTTATGCGGAGCGCGCAGGTGAGTTCACCCGGCATTCGTCGCTGGTGATGTCAACCAATGGGGGCACTGGCGGTCCTCGTGGCGCGCAGACTCAGTCGTTCAATCGCGAAGGGCGTCCGATTCCTGCGATGAACAAACCCAAGCAAATTTTCGACATGTTGTTTGTCACGAGCGGCAAAGACGCGGCTGCACGACTGGCGAGAAGTAAGAGCGCACTCGACCTCCTGATTGAAAACACGCGTTCGTTGGGACGCCAACTTTCCAAGCACGATCAACTGACGCTCGCCCAGTATCTCGACGCTGTACGCGATACGGAATTGAAACTGGAGAAGGCGCAGAAATGGATCGACACGCCGATCCCCCACGTGGATACTCACAACCTGCATTTAGATGCCGAGCCCAAGGAAGCCCGACTCTATTTCCAGACCATGTATGAATTGATTTACCTCGCTTTCCTGAGTGATTCGACTCGCGTCGCGACGTTTCAGTTGGGACGAGAAAACGGCGAAGGTCCACACGACCTGCTGGCACTCGCGGTCGGTCTTGGCGGCGCTCATGGCTTGACGCATGCTGTCAAGAACCCCAATGGCTGGAAAAACCTCGGCACGTACAATCGCTATCAGGCCGAGGAATTTGGCCGATTCGCGAAGAAATTGAAGGACACTCCAGAGCCAAATGGCAAAGGCACAATGCTGGACAATACGCTTGCCATGCACGGCTCCGCGTCCAGTAGTTTCCACCTTTCACGCAACTATCCGATCATTACTGCCGGAGGAAAGAACCTCGGTTTCATCAACGGCCGCTATCTCAAGTTCGGCAAAGGTAACGAAGACAATCAAGCCGGCGCAGGCATCGCCAGCGATGCAGGATGGACGGGCAAGATGGACGTGGAAGAGCTGCCGCTGTCGAAGCTCTTCGTTACCATCTTGCAGAGGCTCGGCGTCGAAAGTGATGCGTTTGGTGGGCAAACCGGAACGTTGACTCGGGTTTAATCTGGAGTGCTGATTCCAGGCGTTACGACTCGCTTGCGGCGAACGGCTTTTAATATCGAATAACGCGAATCGGCGCAAAAACGGCAATGGCTTTGGGGGCAATGGCAATGGGGGGATTTGGGATGAAAAAATTTTGCTTGTAACGGGCTCAAACGTATTAGAGGTTGCGTCTATTTGAGGTGTAGTCTATGCCAACCACGATGTCCCGTGATTTCTTCGAAAGATTGTCTGATATGATGACTCGTTCTTTTTGTTTTTTCGCTTGTTTGCTTGGCTTCATTTTAGTGGGCAGCAGTGTTCGTTCGGCTGAAACTCCGGGCGGGTGCAGTGATCGGTCTTCGCCTGTTTTCATTCCGTATCCGGCGCCGGTCAAAGAGCGCTTTGAAGCCACGACATTGATCGACGGACTCAAACAACCGATGACGTTTTCGATTCTTCCTGACGGGCGGATTTTGTACATTGAATACAAAGGCGCAGTGAAAATTCTTCATCCGAATTCGCGTACTCCGGTCGACGCGGCGACGATCCATGTTACCAATGCGAATGAAAATGGGTTGCTTGGGATGACGATCGATCCGCAGTTCTGCAAGAACGGTTATGTCTATTTGTTTTATTCTCCGACGGACTACAGCGGCCAGCGACTAAGCCGATTCGTGCTGCGCGGCGACACGTTGGACATGGCATCCGAGAAGCACGTCTTGGAATTCGAAGAGCAGCGCAAAGATTGTTGTCATCACGCCGGGACGCTGGCTTTCGCGCCAGACGGGTGCATGTTGATTTCGACCGGGGACAATACGCATCCGGGCGGTGATTCCGATGGTTACGCGCCGATTGATGAACGCGTTGGGAAAGAAAGTTTCGATGCTCAAAAGTCTGCGTCTAACATGGCTGATTTGCGTGGAAAGATTCTGCGGATCAAAATCAAAAGCGATGGTTCGTACAGCATTCCGAAAGGCAATCTGTTTCCAAAAGATGGTTCGTGTGGACGACCGGAAATTTATGTCATGGGTTGCCGCAATCCGTGGCGCATGAGTGTGGATAGTTGCACGGGATACGTGTATTGGGGCGAGGTCGGGCCTGACGCCGGCGGCAATGGGCCGCGTGGAACGCGTGGGTATGATGAAGTGAATCAGGCTCGCAAGGCCGGGAACTTTGGGTGGCCCTACTTCGTCGGTCCGAACGCAGTTTACAACCGCTACGATTTTGCGACGAAAAAAGTCGGAACGCCGTTTGATCCGAATCATCCTGTCAACGATTCGAAGAATAATACCGGTCTGCGCGATTTGCCGCCTGCAGTTCCGGCGTGGATTTATTATCCGTATGCGAAATCCGATGTCTTTCCGGAAGTGAACGAAGGCAGTGGGCGCACGGCGTGTGCTGGGCCAGTTTTTCACATGAATACCAACCACAATTCCAACACAAAAATTCCCGACTATTTTGATAATTGTTTATTCTTCTACGAATGGTCGCGCAACTGGATCAAAGTCGCGAGGTTGGATTGCAATTCGAATCTGGTCCGCATTGAACCGTTCATGCAGGGGCATCCGTTTTCGCGCCCGATTTCGATGCAATTTTCTGACGACGGTTCGCTGTATGTGATGGAGTACGGGACGACGTGGGGCGAGAATAAAAACGCTCGAATTTCGCGTATTGATTACATTCGCGGCAACCGCCGTCCTGTCGCGAAAGCGAAGACGACGAACAATATTGGTAAGACGCCGCTGACCGTTTCGTTCTCAGGATCGGATTCGTCGGATCCTGACGGCGACGTGCTGAAATACGAGTGGCGCATCGGAGCCGACGGCGCGGTGATGTCCACTGATGCCGTCTGCAAATACACGTTCACCACGCCTGGTGTCTACACGATTCAGCTCACGGTAAGCGATCCATCCGGCGCGAAGTCTACTTCGACAGTGCCGGTGCTTGCCGGAAACGCTCCGCCGAAAGTCAGCTTCATTCGCCCGAAAGACGGCGACTTTTTTACGCCAGGAACGCCTCTGGTTTATCGCCTGTTTATTGATGACGAGGAAGACGGCGACTCGGACCAAAAGGAAGACGCTATGGCTCCTCGCGCGGTCGTTGAAGCGGCTCGCAGCAAAACGAAAAACGGTTCTGAGGGCAATGCTGATTCCGATCCCGATGGCCTGAAACTCATGAAGAAAAGCGATTGTTTCAACTGTCATGCTGTGGACCGAAAAGTGTTGGGTCCGGCGTACCGCGATGTCGCGCTGAAATACAAAGGCGACGCGAACGCGATGGCGGAATCCGTGCAACGCGTGATCAAAGGATCGACGAAAGTGTGGGGCGATGTGCCGATGCTGCCGCACCCGCAACACACGCTGGATGAAGTCCGGTCGATGGTCGCGTGGGTCTATTCGCTTAAGGATGGGACGAGTGGAAAAATGATCGGCAAAGGGGTGAAAGGATCGATTGCATTTGAAGCTCCGAAAGATGGGAAAGACGACAAAAACGCTGGCGGCTATTTGGTTCTGGAGGCGGTTTACACCGACGCCGGGACGCCCGCAGTCGGACCACTCACAGGTTCCGCGCGTGTCGTGTTGCGCCCGCGTCAAATCGAAGCCGAGCATTGCGATTCTTTCAAAGGCGCGGTGCGTTCGCTCGCGGGCGGCAGTGCGAGTGGAGGGCATTTCATGGGCGCCATCGACCACAATGACCAGTTGGTTTTCAAGAGCTTGAATCTGAGCGGTCTGAAGAAGATCACGTGTCGGTTCGCGAGCGATGGTGTGGGCGGGAGAATTCGGATTCTGGCGGGCGGATTGGATGGGACATTGTTGGCTGAATTCGACGTCGCGAAAACTGGCGGTTGGGAGAAGTGGGTCGAGAAAAACGTGGATGTGATGAACGCACCGAATGAGCGGAAGGATGTGACTGTTCACTTCGTGAATCCGGGCAAAGGAGGGCTGATGAATCTCGACTGGATTAAATTTGAATAGTGAGCGCCGGGGATGCGTCTTGATTCCGGCCGCGCACGGGGTAAATTCTCCACCGTGTTTGCTCGTGATGGATTTCCAAAGGTCTTTAGGGACAGCGAATGCCTGCGTTTAAAAGTTTCCGCTCGTTTCTCCGTTCGAATTTTATTACCGGCCTATTGGCGGCTGTTCCGTTCGCGCTGACCATTGCGTGTCTGGCTTGGTTTTGGAAGCAGATCGATGGGCCGCTGAGCGCGGTGTTTCATCTCTTCGGGGTCAGTGATTCGAAGTCAAATGACGGCCCGTGGGCGAAGATGTACAACGGGCTGATCCGGTCGGATTACAAAGACATGATCGTTCCGATGATCGGCTTTTTGCTGATCGTCGTCGCGGTGACGTTCCTTGGATTGATCATGCGCAGCGTCTTTGGACGGCGCTTGTTGCAAAGTCTTGAAGGAGGAGTCGGGCGGCTGCCGGTCGTCGGGATGTTGTACGGATCGATCAAGCAGCTTGGCGACGCCTTCATCAGCAAAGACGGAAAGTCGAAATTTCAGCGCGCTGTCGCCGTCCAATTTCCGCATCCCGGCGTCTGGGCCATCGGCTTCGTGACTGGGCCTGGCGACAACGTTCTGCGTCATATCACTGCCGGAAAAAACATCTTGTCGCCCGTTGAACGTATCACGGTTTTCGTACCAACGTCGCCGCTGCCGTCAGCGGGATTCATGCTAGTCGTCCCGGTTTCAGAGACAATGGAACTTGATATGAGCGTACAGGACGCGTTGAAATTGGTTGTGTCCGGCGGCATGCTTGCGCCAATTGAAACACCGGCGCACAAAATCCAATCCGTGCAATAAAAATGAAGGGCGTGTTGTAAATTCAGATTAAATGGAGATGTCGGTCGCTATGCTTGGCTTTGATAGGATCTCTTTCGCACCACCGCCGCGATCGTAAAAACCAAATCAATCAGCACGGCTGAGATCACATATGCTCCGCCGCCTGCGCCCGAACCGTACGAATGCAGGCCGTTGCCCAGTACAAAATTGACGCCATACCATGCCATCACGACTGCTTGAAAACAGATGACCGCGCCGACCGATAAACCAAAATTACCCCACCACCCAGCCAGGCGACCATGAAGCACAAACAAGTAACACATTAGGGCGATGAAGGCCCAGGTTTCTTTCGGGTCCCAGCCCCAAAAGCGTCCCCATGAATAATACGCCCACACACCACCCAAAATCGTCCCGCAGGCCAGCAGTAAAACACCCACTTGCATCGCGTAATAAACAAAGTTGTGTAACTCATGCTGCTCTGACTTCTCACCCGGTCTAAATAAGTGGCTAAAGAGAGTGACATGACCCAGAAACCATGTCAACATAAATGCTGAATAGCCCAGCGTAATTGTCAGTACATGAATTGTCAGCCAATAGTTAGACATCAAAACAGGCACCAGCGGTTTGATTTGAGATTCAAATCCCGGCGCATTGACATTACCCATGATGACTGGCATTTGGTCTACCAATACCAGACAGGCGAATGCTGCTGAAGACCCGCAAAACATAAAGTAACGCCGTCGATAAATGAGTTCAAAGATCATTCCAAACGCCGCCGCGCCAAATCCGACCCACACGACGGATTCATACATATTTGAAACAGGCGGACGGCCTGCAATCAGACATCGCAACGTAAATCCATACACATGAAGCGTCAAGCCTGCAATAAATAATCCGAGAGCCGTAAGATACAACCCTCGTCCTTTGTACTTCAATGCGACAAAAGAGAGTAGTGCTGCAGGCAGGTAGCATAACCATGCCCAGCCAAACGGTCGCTGCGTATTATAACTAATCTCAATTTCCAAATCAGACACAGGTGGATATATTTTCGGACTCAAGTCTCGCAATGTGCTCTGAAGATCGCCTGTTGTTTTGATAAACGACTCTGTGTTGCGTGTACTGTATGCTTCCAGCACTGAATTCAATTTCGTCGAGAGTGCACTAAATTGCTCGGGCAAATAATAGGGTTTGGCGTCAGTCTCTAATAGAATCTTTCGGTATCCTGTAAATGAAAGCCATTTGCCAGTCGCTTGCTTCGGATGAGGGATCAAAGCCAGAGTACTGTCAGACTGCATAATACGTTGAACGATCATCAATCGTTGTTGAACAATCTCGACTTCTTTCTGCAAATCACTGAGCTCTTTTTCTTTGTTAGAATGTCGAAGTGCCATAGCACCACTAGCCAATTCTAGGAACCGTTTTGATTGCATAATTTCGTGTACCGAGAAATGCTTCTCTTGTGGATTTAAACCCAATTCAACACGCAATGGACCGTACGCGACTAAAACCAGTGGTTGGCTGGTCCAATAGTTTGGGAATTGCCAAATCGATAAATATAATTCTGTTGCACCTAATTTTACGCCAGACGCTTTGTCTGTAATCGACGGCGCACCACCAAAGATCGGACGTCCGACCAACTCCTCGATAGCTTCATGCGCAACCGTTTGAAACACCTTTTTGCGCCCACCATCCTGTACTGCGATTCGTTCAATGAGTCTGAAGTCCAATGATGTTGAAAACGTTGGAGCCGCTGGTTTAGGTGTCGAATCATCCGCCCCATATACAGGTAAATAAATAAGTAGCGATAAGAGTGCAATCCATTTTGTCATATTAGTTGTTCTCGTGTAGTTCTACGGTTGGGTTAGGCGTGGCAGGTGCAACAGGTGTGCGGCGGAAATACGGTTTTAAATAAAACATTGTAAAGATACCGAAGCAAATCATCAATGATCCGAACCATTCCAGCGCCCACCCTGGATCGCGTAATACTTGAACACCGGAGTAATCTGGATTGCTCGGAAAATTGTGCCCGGCCTGCGAGAATTTATAATTTGTTCCAAACCATGGCGCGATGGACGAAATAGGATACGTCGTTGGGTGGTTCATTGCAATTTCCTGAGAACGCCGCTCGTATGTGACGACATCATCCAGTGGGATGTCTATCGGCTCGCGAGCTGGCAACGATTGCTGAAAGCGCATCTCGTCGGTTGTTATTTCCAGTATTGCACCTTCCAAAGACACACGTTTCAAAGTCGTTGCCGTCTTCGAGCCGGTTTTAAGTTGCACACTATCTACTTCTCCTTCAAAACCCAGGATACTTTTAAACTCCATAAATGTTGTACTCTCTTCCAAGCCTTCATGGCGTGGTGCATCAAATTTTAATAGAGATACTGAAAATGGCAATTCTGATGTTGAATTACTAAACGCCAAATCGATTGTCTTGCCATTGATTTCGACAGTCGTCAAGCGCATATCATCCACTGGAGTTTTTCCGACCCACACTTCTTTTGTCTGGCTGCCACTTGTTACACGACATAATAATCCCAGTTGAGGATTGTCAGGATTGAACTCACCAGGCATTTGTTTCCATGCTAGTTTAGGCATCGCTTTTTCAATATAGTTATCAACGACAAACTCAGCACCCGGTCCCCAGCCCAAAGACACCGCATGCTCGTTCACGACTTCACCCGACGACTCTCCTTTTAAACGCGATTTGGCTACATATCGAAGCTTTCCATCTGCTCCCAAATAAAACGCCAGCCCATTCAATCCCTCGCCACCAGCGGCATCCGCTGGATTATTTCCGTGCGCCGCGGCTCCGTGAGGCGACATGATGGGCTTTGCCACTGCGCTTTCCTTAATTAGAGGGCCTCTTAATTCAAAAATAATCGCTGGATTATCAGGCTTATCGTCGATCGTTCCTGCCTTGTCATCATCAAAATGAAAGTTTGGAAAATACTCATGGATGATAATCTTCCATTCAGGCATTCCTTCAATAGCAGTCTCTTTCTTTAATTGAGTACGGATAGCTACTGTAAATGTTTTACCAGACAAGGTAAACGTTGCACTGGGGGTCCCGGATGGATCGACCATCAATTTAGCATTAATTCCCGACGGCTCACCCGCTATAGTTTTAATCATCGGCTCGTTTTGTTTCGAGAAAACAAATCCGCGCTCAAGGCGAGGAACCATAACGTCCGATGCCGATTCAGGCACCTTCCCCGAATCAGTTGCAACCGCTGTCGCTGGAGGCAATCCTTTCGAAAAACTCACTATCGCGCGGCCCAAGTTCTGCTTCTCGCCCAGAAATAGACTCATCGCATTCTGCCCCATCATTGGACCGCGCAGAGTAAACGTGATCGCCGGATTTCCCTTCGGGCTGGGCTCGATTTCAGTCGCTTGTTGAACAGCTTTCACATCGAGCACATTGACCTTCACGCCGTCATCCGGAGTGCGCGCAGTAAATCGCCGTTTGGCCTCCGTCGTCATACTTTTTACGCGAAACGTCGTCGTTGCAAACTCTTCGATGCCTTTTGCATACACACGCAATTCTTGTGTATGCAATTCCATTGTGCTGGTCGGTTCGGCACCGCGCGTCAAATGCAAATACCCTTCAATGCCCCATGTACGGTCGATCATCGCGCCTATAAGTAAAGTGATTATCCCCGCATGGGTAATGACGAAACCTGTCTGATACGATTTCCAGGGGTAGCGGATTGCGGCGACGCAAAACAAATTAACGCATAACACGGAGAGCCACATGTTGAACCACGGTGCATCGTAAATGTAGTCGCGTGCCACATCCGAATTGAATTTAGATTCGTACAAAGTCCCGGCAATCGACGCGATGACAATGACCCCAATTAGGATCATCGCCAATTGCAACGAAGCAAGGAATTTGAATACCGATCTAAAAAAACTGAAATTCATGAACCCGACCGCCTTTCATAGTCCGGCGTCCTGCGCTACGCACAGAACGTACGCTCCGGTCGATACACGTTCGTCGCCAAACGTTTCGAGTCGCAGGTCACTATACAAGTAACGATGACAATGTGCTCCTCTTTAATGAGTCGAGAATTGATATTGCAGCGATTGTGCCAAAGTCGTCATTCCACATACCGTCAAAATAAGCTGATCACAAATGGGTTTAACCCAATAGCTGGGTGGAAGGCGCTCGCATCGTCAATTTTTGTTACAAATCACACATTGTGACTGCCAATTCTTGTCTTACGCACTGACAGAACAAGTGAGTCGGCTCTCAATCGTAATCGTTCAACAGAGTGAAAAACATTCGCGTCGCGTCATTTTTGAGATCATAAGTTGTTGATGTGCATTATGTAATACTGATTTAAAAAATATTTTTATGGATCCGATCCTCGTTGGCACAACCATAGCTAATATCCTTTTCAGTACTCAGCACCGAAATGGTTCGGTCTGAACAGTTTTAAAAACCTGTCGCCGGGGCCTTAATAAGAAGGCTGCCGCAACACAAAGGAGAGGGAATTATGAAGACCAAAGGCTTTACACTGATCGAATTGATGATTGTCGTCGCCA
>JBAXUS010000125.1:0-18152 GCA_037129555.1 Planctomycetota bacterium | reverse complement strand
GTTCGCATCCACCCCGAAACGCATTGAACCGATATGAGCGCATTGCAACCTCTCGATATTCTAGTCATGGCCCCGCATCCCGACGACGCCGAAATGTTGTGCGGCGGACTGCTGTGGAAAGCCAAGCTCGCGGGCAAACGGCTGGGCGTGATCGATTTCACGCGCGGTGAAATGGGTACGCGCGGGACGATTCAAACGCGCAAACTCGAAGCTGCCGCCGCAACAAACATGATCGGCTTGGACGCGCGCGAAAACCTCGGACTGCGCGACGGCCATTTGATTCACGAACCGAAATTAATCGGTGCGATGGTTCGGATGCTGCGCAAGTATCGGCCCGCGTGTGTGCTCGCGCCGCATTGGGAAGACCAGCACCCGGATCACGCCGCAGTCGGGCAATCGATTCAACACGCCGCGTATTTGGCAGGTGTCCCAAAATTCGAACCGAAGAGTGCTCGCGGCGTGGCGTCAGCCCTGGCGCTGCCGTACCGCCCCAAGCACGTTCTGCATTACAACAACCGCTACGGCATCACCGCCGATTTGATCTTCGACATCAGCGACGTTTACGAGCGCAAGATGGAGTTGGTCAATTGCTTTGGTTCGCAATTCGGTCCCGGCAAAAAGCAATCAGGAGGCGGCGAAGAGCCGCAGACGCGATTGAGTCATTCAAATTTCAGCGAATGGTTCAGCGGTTTGCACACGTTTTACGGATTCCAAATCGGTGTGCGCTATGGCGAAGCGTACTGTGTTAAGAATCCATTGCGCGCATCAATTTCTGTACTCGATGTGTAGAGTGACGGCGGTTTAAAATTGGACCGCACGAGTCCGACGTTCACGCTTTTTCAGACAAGTGAGAAGAGGTCATTCATGCGCATTGGCATTGCGTGTTATCCGACGTATGGTGGGTCTGGAGTCGTGGCCAGCGAGCTGGGCATTGAACTCGCCAAGCGCGGGCACGAGATCCATGTGATCAGTTACGACTTGCCGATTCGGCTCGAAAGTTTTTCGGAGCGCATTTTTTTTCACGAAGTCGGTGTCGCGAATTATCCGCTTTTCAAATATCCGCCATTTACGCTCTCGGCCGCGTGCCGGATGATCGAGATCGCCGAGTTGTATAAACTCGACGTGCTGCATGTTCATTACGCCTTGCCCTGGGCCGTCTGCGCGCATCTCGCCAAGGAAGTGGTGATGGAGAACGGGCGCGATTTGAAGATCGTGACAACGCTTCACGGTACCGACATCACACTCGTTGGAAGTGAGCCTGCGTTTTTTGCGATGACGCGATTTGGCATCCGGCGCAGTGACGCGGTGACGGCGGTGTCGTCGTATTTGAAGCAGGCGACGATCGACACGTTTAAAGTGGATTGCCCGATTGATGTGATCCACAATTTTGTCGATTACGAGCGCTTCAAACCCAGCGCGGCGACAGGGCATTGTTCGCGACTGTGTTTTGCTCCGAACGGCGAGAAGCTGCTGGTTCACGTGTCGAATTTTCGCCCGGTTAAAAACATTCCAGATGTGGTCCGAACATTTGCGATTGTCCGTAAGTATATCCCTGCGCGACTGCTGATGGTGGGTGAAGGCCCGGAGACGGCGGGTGCTCGGGCGCTTGCGAAAGAATTGGGCGTTGAAGCGGACACCGTTTTTCTGGGCAATCAACAAGCCGTCGAAAACATCCTGGCAATGTGCGATCTGTTTTTGCTGCCATCCGCGCACGAAAGTTTTGGGCTGTCGGCACTTGAAGCGATGAGCTGCGGACTGCCGGTGTTGGCGACTGAAATCGGTGGGCTGGCGGAAGTCGTCACGCATGGTGAGGACGGGTATCTGTGCCACGTCGGTGATTATGAGTGCATGGCCGCGAGCGCGCTTTCGCTTCTGACTGATCCGGAAAAGTTGAAAGCGTTCGGAATGGCCGCGCGAAAAAAAGCGGTCGAACGCTTCGGTCCGGAAAAGCTTGTGCCATTATACGAAGGAGTTTATGAGCGCGTTTTGAAGGGGAAATGAGTCGGAGAACGAACAGGCTAAAAGCCCGTTCTACGATGTGGATTATTGAGTCAGTTTCAGCGGGATGGAGATACCGTCGGCTTCGAGCGCAGTCATTTTCCACGCGCCATTTTCGTCGCAGATGAAAGTCGCTTGGATGGTGGTCGAAAAGGTTGGGACGACCTTGCCGAGAAGTTGTGTAGCGAGGTCCAGTGCGGATGAGCCTTTAGGACTTTCGCCTTTCAAAACGGCCTTGGCGATGATGGACTTCGCGACGTTTTTTTCGGACGCAATCTCAATATGAAGCGGTCCAGAGAACGCAAATTCGGGCAACGGGATGCCCATTAGTTTTTGTTTAAAGACGAGACTATTGAGCGTCAGACCGTCGATGTTTAGAATAGTTGTGCCGGGTTTGGTTGTTGAGGCGACGGGTTCGATTTGAAGGTTCTTTCCGGAGACGGTGCCGGACATGGGATTGTCCCGGGGTAAACGGGTTCCAGCCTGTGCTTCCAACGCGAGGACTCGCTTGCCGAGGTCAGAGTCGAAGAACTTTCCGAAATCGAAATGGACGGAATGAATGGTCACCGCTTGGTCCGAAAATGGATTGCGAATCACGTCCCTCATATCGAACATTTCGAAAACGAATGTTCCGCAATCTCCAAAACTCAGTGTAGCATTTTCAAATCCCCCAGTCTTGAAGTCTGCTTTAAATTGGCATTTCGGAAATGCTCCAAGCGATTTTGTTTCAAGCCATGCATCTTTCACAGAAATGGGGCCGTCAATGCCAGGACCCGGGCCGGCTTTGTCCGTTGAAAAAGATGATTTGATGTTTGAAAACGACACAGTTCCATGGAGTGCCGACTCTTCTCCAAAAATGTTGGGCGTCAAAAATGAGGTTAGTGACTCAAGCCGGATTTCTCCACTCGCGTTGGAAATTTGAACGCAATGCGATTTCTGACACATGCTCACATCAGCAGCTACAGTGCCCAGCGTTTCAGACGCAACAGTCAATCCGGAGATATCGAGCGAATCACCATTATTGGTATATCCAATTCCCGATGAGGCGACGTGAAATCGTTCGTCCCCAAATGACAGCGAACGGCCTTTTAGAACGGAAGGCGATACGACGACGCGTTGAAGCTGCACGGATCCTTCGAGCGCAACGAGTGGTGGGGTCGTGCGACCGGGCGATTGTGCAGCGCGCTTGAGATTCAGATCGCATTGAACGAGACCGCTCAATCCTGGGACGAACGAGGCGACGATGGCTCCGTCACGCGCCAAGTCCATTTCAGCGACGACATGCGCATCCAACCCGCCACCCGGAGAAAGGATCCCTTTGGCACGAATCGTTCGAGTTGATTCAAATTCGCCTGTCGCAAAAAACGGATGCGCCAGTGTGCTACGATCAGTGGTCAAGGAGGCATTGATTTTTGAGAGTGCAAAGCGGCCTCGGTTTTTCCAATCGAAGAGGACGGAACCGTTGTTGATGGTGAGGGCGTCGAGTTTTCCCGATTCGCCGGGTTCGGAAGTCATGGTCATGAACGGCGTCCAGCCACCCGCCGCGTCGTAATTGAGGCTCACGTTCGGTTGGTCCACCGTGACACTGCGCATGCGCCCGCCGAACACGGCGTCGATGATGCCTACATCGACATGAATCGAATCGATGGTTACAGGATTGGTGCTGCCGGGTGCCCCGATCTCGATTTTTTGAAGATTGAGATTCAACAACGCGCTCGCATTGATGCCACCGATTTTCACGGGTGCTCCGAATCGCTTTATCATGCGCTGGGTGATCGAGTCATTGAAAACGCCCGCATTGATGCTGGCCCACGCGGCGAAAAGCAGCACGAAAAGTGTCACGCCTACCGCCGCCGCGGCGAACGCAAGCCGGGTTCGTGCAGTGTGTTTTTTGCGAGGCGTTTCGGTGTCTGCGGTTCCTGATGAGAATTCAGTCATGGCGATTCATCGTATGGAACGGTGGGGCGGAGTCCAGCGAAACACGTAGAGCCGAATCGGAATTCGGCTCTACGTTGCTTGATTATGCGCGCCAGCCGAGCGGTTCGGCGTGGATTGAGTACGTGGAGCCGTGCGTGAGTTCCAGCAGTTGCCAGAGCGCGGCGTGTGATCCGCAGATGCCGAGACGCGCGGCGACGTGGGGCGCTTCGGCGAGTCGGTCGATCAAATCATCGCCTTCAAAATGCTCCGCGAATTCGCGCGAGAACAGGACGGTGTGTTTGTAGCGTTTCAGACATTCTGCGAGCACGTTGGCCGGGTCAAATGCGCCGGGCGATGCGGACGGTTTGCCGAGGCTTTTTCCGGTAGCGAGAACCTCTTCGGCTTGTTCGATCAGACTCCACAGATCGCGCGAAAAACGCGAAGCTCCGAGACCGTCGGAACCGGAGAAGACGAGCACGGCGGTGTCGGCTGATGCGCCTGGAACGTGGAGGCTGAGCAATGCTTCTTCGAGCGTTTCTTCCCATGGCGAGCCGCCGCCGGAGACCATCATGACGTCCGCTTTCGCAGCAGATTTAGAAATGGGCGAAGGCTTTTTGGGCAACGCAGTACCGACGAATGCGCGGGCGGATTCGATCTCGATTTGCACTGCGCGTCCGAGCGTTAATTCGAGCGAGAATTCAGCGTTCACTCCCTGGGGCAAAAACGAATTAAACTCGACGCCATCGCGCGCGGAAGACACCGCGATACGGAGATCGGCGGATTCGTAGAGCGCATCGGGCGAGCCGTCAGCGGGCCAGGCGATGGCGTCGTGATCACCGCAAATTTCTTCGCCGTAGCGGTGAATCGCAGAACGTCCCAGCAACGGGCCACAGCCGCCGGGGCACGCGAGAAAAGCGACGCGGGACGGGCGAATTCCAGCTTCGACGAGTGTAGCCAACAGGGCGGGGAGGGCGATGTCGTATGGGGCCGGGCGCACGAGATCGCCGACCAAAACGGCCACACGGCGTTTGTCTGAGGCCAGTTCTTTCAAAGACGATCCGGCCAAGGCCGTTACGACGCGTTCACGTTGGATCGCTTCGCTGATCAGCGGTTGTTCGACGACAGGGCGTGAGATGTCTGCGAGCGTCACGCCAGCGGGAATGAAGAGGCGTTGTCCGCGCGTTCCGGCGGCGAACAACACGGAGCGACCGCTTTCGACGGGCACGGGTTCGGAGTTCAAATCAGGCGCGCTCATTCGAGTCCCAGCACTTGAGACATCGTGTAGAAACCGGGCGCGCGCTTTTCCTGGACGAGCCACTTGGCCGCTCGCAACGCCCCGCGCGCGAACGTATCGCGGCTGGATGCTTTGTGCGTCAGTTCGATGCGTTCGCCGCCGATTGCAAAATAGGCAGTGTGTTCGCCGACGACATCGGCCATGCGCACGGCGTGAATACCGATCTCTTTTTTGGGGCGCTTGCCGATGTTGCCTTCACGACCATACACAGCCACGTCGGCCAGATTCGTGTCGAGGCCTTTCGCGATGGCTTCGGCCAAGCCGTGAGCGGTGCCGCTGGGCGCGTCGATCTTTTGATTGTGATGCGCTTCGACGATTTCGATGTCATAGTCGGGGCCGAGCGTTCGCGCGGCGAGTGTGGCGAGCTTGAAGAGGACATTGACGCCGACGGAGAAATTCGGCGCGTGAATGATCGGAATCTTTTTCGCAGCTGCGGCGATGCGGGCCTTTTCGTCGGCGGTCATACCGGTCGTGCCGATGACGATGGGGATGCCGAGCGTCGCAGCTTCTTCTGTGAGCGCGGTCGCGGCGGAGTGGATCGTGAAATCGATGATCGCTTGGACGCCGCAGTTCGGACAGATGCTGCGAGCGACGGGTGCGCCGATGTCGCGACCAAGGCCGCTGACGATGCCGACATCTTTTCCGATCCACGCGTGACCAGATGTTTCGAGCGCGTAGGCGACTTTGAGTTCAGGGTCTTCAAGACCGAGCGCGATGAGGCGCTGGCCCATCCGTCCGGCGGCGCCGGCGATGCAGAGGTTTACGGGCATGGTGTACGGGTTCCTTTATCGATTCACTCGCAACGGGATTTTAAATATGGGAAACTTCAGCGATTCGCGAATCAGATTTTTGACGGACTGACGCACGACGCTCCTTCGAATCTCTGAGAGCATGTTTCCAAATCAGGGCGGACTCATTAGGCGATGTTGGATTCGATTGGACTACATGTTCCAAAATATCCGTGAATTCCGGATCAGTTAATTTGTCCCAAATAGCAATTTCCGCAGCACTGCCCGGAATTTGTGCGGGATTGAAAACACCCGTGGCGCGATAACGCTGGCTGACCAACGCATCCAATTCTTCGTGGATGGCCCAGAAACGATCCCAGCGATTCTGATTTTCATCGATCATGATTTTTTCCTTGGCAGCACACTTTGCGCGGTCAACAGCGCGTTGCAAATTGCATCTCGCACCGGTTCTGGAATGTCGCCATAATTTGAACGCAACGTAATAGGAGTTCCGGGGCCACCTCGCTGGGCGATCGTTCCGTCTTTGTATATTTCCGTCTTCATTTTAGGAAAGCGAATATTCAATGTCTGCGCCAACTCAGCATGATACTCGTTCATGTAGCCCAATTCAATATACCACATTCCGTCAGAAAACAGCGCTACCCACTTTCCATAAGCGATTCCCGTCGGGCATTTTGCATAAGGAGCAATACCTATCAGAGGAGCAAGTACGTCCGCACAGAAAACGTTGCAGAGATTTGCGCTCATGCCAACGCCTTCAAGATCGCGTCCAAATCGTTGGCGACTTGTACAGGCGGATTGGCGAACGGGTTCTTGGTGACGTTGAAGTCGCCGAATTCTTTGGCAAGTTCTTCACCGAACAAACTGTGGTAGCCGACGGTGGCCTGAGCTGCTTTTAATTGGTGGCCGGTGATGATGCAGACGACGGTTTCGTCTTTGCCAATGGTGCCGTTGGCGACGAGTTTTTTTAGGCCCGCGACGCTGGCGGCGCTGGCGGGTTCGCAGCCGATGCCACCGCGACCAATGACGGCTTTCGCGTCCATGATCTCCTGATCGTTCGCGTCGGTGACGACTCCGTTCGTCCATTCCAAAGCGCGAAGGGCTTTGATCAGATTGACGGGACGGTTGATTTCGATGGCGCTTGCGACCGTGTTGGCTTCGTGGTGCGCGGCGTCCATAGCGGCGTAGAACGCGTTGATTTTCGCGGCGTCGTAATTGCCGCCGTTCCAGCGAACGCCGACATCATTGTACAGACGGTTGAGCGTGTTGGCTCCGGCTGCGTTGATGACGGCGATGCGCGGAATGCGGTCGATGAGGCCGAGTTTTTTCAATTCAAAAAACGCCTTGCCGAACGCAGACGTGTTGCCGAGGTTGCCGCCGGGGACGACGATCCAGTCGGGGATCTGCCAGTCGAGCGCTTCGAGGACGCGCAACATGATCGTCTTCTGGCCTTCGAGGCGGAAAGGGTTGACCGAGTTGAGGAGATAAATTCCGCGCGCTTTGCTGGCTTCCTTGACACGTTGCATGGCGTCGTCGAAACGGCCCATGACTTGGAGCGTCTTCGCGCCGTAATCCAAACCTTGCGAGAGTTTGCCCATGGCAATGCGGCCGGAGCCAACGAAGACAACGGCTTCGCATTTCTGACCATTGACGGCTGGCGCGGCGGCGGCGTAGGCAGCCATACTGGACGACGTGTTACCGGTGCTCGCGCAGGCCATTTTACGCGCGCCGACCATGCGCGCGTGGGTGAAACCGGCGCTCATGCCGTTGTCTTTGAACGAGCCGGTCGGGTTGAGGCCTTCGTATTGAAGATGGACGTTGGACGTGCCGACGTAGTCCGCGACGCCGGGTTCGGAGCGCAGCAGTGTCTGGCCTTCGCCAATAGTGGCGACACAGTTGTCAGGGGCGAAGTTCAGGAGTTCTTTGAAACGCCAGACGCCGGAGAAGTGCAATGGATTGCGGCGCGTGGACCACTTGGTTTCGAAGCCGCGCAGGGTGGGGGGGACGGGCGCACGGTTCCAATCGTAGTCCACATCCAGCAACGAACCACACGTCGGACACGCGTTGAGAATCTCAGAGGTACCGAAAGTAGCACCGCACGACGGGGCGATACAGCGTTGAAAGGCTAGGTCATTGTTCATGGAGTAAAGTATAATAAAAAAAACGCAAACCGCAATTTATGGAATGGGAAACCGTCAAAAAAACTGAAGCGCGAGACGGCGAACAGCGAACGGCTTTTTAACATCGAATAACGCGAATTGGCGCGAATAAACGCGAAAACGGCAAGGGCTATTGGAACAACAAAACAGAGAGAAGGCTCCTGCAAGACGTGTGACGAAAACTCACATTTCCTTCTAAAATTATTCGCGTTTATTCGCGTTATTCGCGGTTAAATGCTGTTCGATGTTGGGCGCTTATTTCAAGACGCCCAATAGGTCCGGGAGTTCGTCTTCGCGGACAATTTTGAGGCCTAACTTTTTGATTTTTTCGACGAAGGCTTCATCCGGGCTTTCACCGACGACGACGTAATCGACTTTGGCTTCAATGTCCGACGCGACGAGGCCATCGTGGTCGCGGATGTATTTGGCCAGCAATTCGGGCGAGCGGTATTTAGTTTTGCCAGCGATGAAGAAGGAATTACGACCGGGTTGCTGCAACTTGCCACGCAGTAATTCCTGCTTGCGCGCACGGCGGTCGAAGAAGGCTTCCATGTCGTCTTCAGCGACGATACTCGCTCCGTACTTCTTGGCATCGGCAAGCGCGGCTTCGGTGGCAATGAGATTCTTGTCATCGTCCTTCAGATTCTCTTTGCCCTTCTTCGACGCGTTACGTTCAGCGACCAGATCAAGTTCTGTTGCACCGCCGGTTGAGACGACGATGTTGACGTTTGAATTCATGGCATCGGCGACTTTGCAGCCGTTGTGTTCGCACATGCGTTTGATGAATTCTTTGCGGTATGCGCGAACCGTGTCGGCGATGAAAACAGTGAGTGCTCCGACGTTGACGTCGCGCAACGACACCAATTCCTCGCGGATCTGGCGGTGGAATTCATCGGTCGAAACAATCGGAACGAAATCGGCGTTGAAAATCCAATCGCCAGCGGCAACGGGTGTCAACGTCAGACTCAAATCCGAAGGCGGAACGGAGCTGCCACGTGTGGCCGCTACGGCGTCCTGTGCGGCGTCCGGGCCCAATTCTTTTTGGATTTTTTCGAGGCGCATGGTTTCGATTTTGTCTTTAACTGTGCGACGAACAACCAATTCCTGCGCATCGGTTTCGTCCGGCCCACCGGCTGCGTATTTGGAATAGTTGTATTCCGGCTTTTCTGGCACCCAGCCCGTCAACGGATCCCAGCGATTTTCGCGGAGGATGTCAAGGATCACGCATTTAGACGTGAAGGCGGACGCATCGACGACTTCCAATACGCCTTTCTTGACCAATTGGCGCGACGATCCTGAATAGATGTCGAAATTCATGCCGTTGCGAACACCGTTTCGTGTGCCGAGATCGATGAATGCAATCTTCCAGCGCGGATCGATTTCGGTGGACGGTTGAGCGCTTTTATTTTTCGAATTTTTGAAATTCGTCACGACAGCCGCATCCGTTTCCCGGCCCAAAATCTTGCCCTGTGACACGATGGCTTTGACTTTACTGAGGTTGCGGCTGACTTCAGTGACTTTCTGCTGAGTCACTTCGTGCTGGTAGCGGACGGCTTCATAGTCCTGCGTCATTTTCGATGATTCTTGAGCGATCTTTTTCAGTTCCGTTTCTTTAGTCGCTTCTTCTTGCGCCAAGTCCTTGGCGGATGCAACTTCTTTTTCTTCCTTTTCTTTGCGGGCTTCGGCGAGACGTTTCTTGGCGGCGGTGATGTCGGTTTCGCCTTGTTCGCGGTCCTTCTTGGACTGGTTCAACGCATCAACGGCTTCCTGCGTCCAGGCTTTGCGGACTTCAGGCTCAACGGCCTTGTATTTTTCTTCGATTTGCACGACGCCCGGCGCGGCGGGATCGTTCGGGTTATCCCACAGCAGCGGCACAGACTTCAAGAGGTCATCGGCCTTCGCGGCCAGACCTTCCTGTTTGTCGTCAACAATGTTGATCAAGCCTTTGGTGTCACCGACGCCATTGAGTTGGCGTTTCAAACCGATGTTGATTTCCGTTTTGGCTTCGAGATCACTTTTGAGCGACGCCAATTTCGTGCTCGCCGAGAACCACATGCCGATGGAGACCAGCATGATGGCCAAGAAGAAGATCATGAGTGTGTAGAGGATCGATTGTTTAGTCGACATTTTCCATCCTAGCGATGTTGAATCCAGTGTGTCGTGTGGCCCGCGTGGTCGGCATACCGCCGACCGCACGTTTTATTCGTTGCTCAAGAACCGGAACAATTCCCATTCGTAAATAACCGGGATACCGAGATCGACTGCTTTTTCGAATTCGGTGTCGTCGGGTGGATTGCGGGAGAAAATCTTTTGGGCGATGACGTAGTTGATGCTGGTGTCCACGGCGGGCAATACTTTTGCGCCGTAACGTTCCGCCATGTCTTTGATTTCGGATCGGTTGTAGCGAATGGCGCTCTTCTGGCGACCGCCAACCAATTCCTTGCTTCCAGCGATATAGAAGGTGCGTTGGCCGCCTGCTTCAAAGAACGGGTTCTGGATCAAGTCGCCTTCGGCAATCGGATTGTTCAGATTCTGTCCGGTCATAACAATGCGGGAGGAGGTCATGACTTCAGCAGACGCATCTTTCTTTCCGGACTTGATGAGTGGGCTGAATTTTTCTTCCGGTTCAGATCCGATATAGGACGACAACGGATCTTCGGGTAACGCGATCGGGCGGCGGATGACCAAGCAGTGGGATTGTTTTTCGCCTGCGTTCGTGACTTCGATGTAGGCTTTGGTCACGTGCTTGTTGCCGGGAGCCATGGCGAAGACTTCGAAGCGGAAACCGTTTTTGACGCCATCGCCGGTTCCGAGGTCGATGGAGACTAGATTTCGTTCAACGTCTGAGAGCACCACTTTGCCAACGGCTCGGTCGCGTAATTTGGCGTGAACAACTTCGCGCGTGGTCAAATCGCGCAATTCCTGAACGGTGTTTCCGGCCTGTGATTTGGCGTAGTTCATCTTGTCAACGTGGAGCTTGCCAGCCTTCTGGAACTTTTCTTTTTCGAGGCGGACTTCTTCAACGACCGCGTCTTTTTTCTTGCCGTCTTCAGCAACTTTCTTTTCCATATCATTGCGCAACTGCGTGATTTCAGCTTCGATCTGGGCGAGGGTCTTCTGTTTCACGGTCGAGACCGTTTGCGACACCGCTTTGACCTGCTGTTCGAAATCTTTGCCGGATTTCTGCAGTTCCAAACGCTTTTCGTGTGCCTTCCTGAGGGATGTCGACAACTGGCGGTAGTAGTCCGCCTGGGCCTGCGACTTCGCGATTTTTTCGGTGTAGATCTGCTTCTTTTCTTCGTACTCGGCGATCTTCTCGCTCAAATCACGGGTCGTCTGTTTTTCTTTTTCGATCAACGTGGCGAAGGCCTTGCCTTCAACTTCGTTGCCTTCGATTTCCTGCATGTTGAAATATGCGGAGACACCGAAGACCAACGACAGAATGGCGAATACGATCACCATCAAAATGACGCCCAGTTCGCTTTTCATCTAACGCCTTTCCCCCGCGCAAACGCAGGCTGAATCAGCCCACGGAATACGTCTGTGTTATTATTTAGGCACGACTTTAGAACCTTTTCGGAAAAATGTCAAGGTACGTGAAAAAGATTGATAGAAGAAATGAGCGGATCCTGGCGTGGAACCGATGATGTTCGCCAAACGCATTCGATTTCAGTCTTGTCTTTGTCGTGCGCTTATGTCACACTGATCGAGTTGCAATCTTGAGAATCCCTCCCTTATATGCAGCAGCAGCCTGCACTCAAAACCCGGAACACCAATCCAATGGAAACATCCCCTTACCGCAAACCCCTCGCCTTATGCGCCTGGTTGCTCCTTTGTTTCGCCGCCGCCGCGACCGGCGCGTTTACGTCAATCGGAGCGTGGTATGCCGGGATTCGCAAGCCGGAGTGGAATCCGCCGGCGTGGGTGTTTGGGCCGGTGTGGACCGTGCTGTATTGCATGATGGCCGTCGCCGCGTGGATGGTGTGGTGTGACGGCGGCTGGAAAAAGCAGATGAAGCCGTTGAGTTTATTCTGTGTCCAACTCGCGTTGAACGCACTCTGGACGCCGCTCTTTTTTGGGATGCACCGACCGGATTTGGCGTTGCTGGATATTCTCGCAATGTGGGTCGCGATTGTGTTGACGCTGCTCGCGTTCTGGCGCGTCAAAGCACGCGCCGGGATGCTGTTGATTCCCTATTTGGCGTGGGTCAGCTTCGCCACGTTTTTGAACTTCACACTCTGGCGCTTGAATCCGTAGCGCTATTTTTTCGCACCCAACCAGCGCACGGCGTTGGCTACGATTTTGAGCGGGTTCTCTTCTTTGAAGACGCCGAATGTTTCATGGCCGGGGCGGAAGTAAAAGACTTTTCCCTTGCCCACATTCCACACCATCCCGGCGCGGAAGTGCTCGCCTTTGTCCCACTTCTCTTCAAAGATCACCTCGTCCGGCGTGGGCACGTGGAACGGTTCGTCGTACATTTCTGTCTTCGGAATATCGAATGTCGCGGGGACACCCAGGGCAATCGGATGATCCGGTTTCACGGTCGTCACGTGGCTGGGTTTTCCGTCCGCTCGATAAGCCGGGAAGACGCAAAGCGGCAGTTTGATCTCCAGCACTTTCGAACCATCCGCCGCCGTTTTTAATTCGGATGACGGCGTCAACGGAGCATCGCGTTTGGGGACACTGCGCTTCGGGTCATCAGTTTTGACCGTGACTGTTTTGCGTTCATCGTCGCTCAATTTCTTCAACGCGTCTTCAATCGCCCGGGCACGCATCGCCTGGACAAACGGTTCGGCCCAATGCGCGGAATGCAATGCGATCAGCTGCAAATTCCCCGCCTTGATCCGCTCAACAATACCCTTCGCGCGTTCAACCGACACCTGCGCGTTGCGAACATGGCCCCACCAAATCAACACGTCGGTATTGTCGAGCGCCTCTTTCGTCAATCCCTGCTCGGGGTCATCCATCTTCACCGAGGTGACCGACATGCCCGGCACTGTTTTCAAATGCTCGCCGATTTGGTTGCCGAGAAAATTCGGGTACACGCTCTTTTGCGTGGGCTGCTGTTCGTCCCAGATCAACACGCGAATACGGTCTTCCGCGCTCACGTTAAAAGCAGCTCCGGCGAGGCAAAGCATTGCGGCCAGAATCCCAACAAAAAGGCGATGCGACATCATCATATGTTTCCTAAATGGGCTCAACGAGTAAGCTTTCATCTTACCGTATACGCCACATTTTCAACGTTTCAAACTATTCAGCGTTTAATTCCGTGGGCACGCGCATAGTGGAATGTGGAGGTAGGTATGAACGCGATTGACATCGATACGATTTTGGCCGACATCCGCGCGGGCAACACCGAAGCATATGCCACGGTCGTCAGCGCATATCAGCAGGACGTGTGGCGCGTCGCGGCGGCCATGTTGCGTGATTTCACGGCGACCGAAAATCTCGTTCAGCAAGCGTTCGTCAACGCGTATTTCAACCTCGACCAATTTACGCCCGGCGCGGATTTCGGCGTGTGGATCAAAGCCATTGCCCGGAACGCGGTGCGCGAGGAATTGCGAAAACGTTCGCGCTCGGACGAACATCTTCGAGCCTATCACGATCTTTTAGCCGCACGGATGGACAGCGATCCTGCACCCGATCCGCGCATGGACGCCCTGCGCAAGTGCCGCAAATTGCTCGCTCCGCAGGCCGCGCGAGTCGTTGAATTGCGCTACGAAAAAGGACGCCCCTTCGACGAAATCGCGCGCGAATTAAATCGCTCGCTCGAAGCCACGCGCCAACTGCTCAACCGCATCCGCCTCACGTTGCGCGACTGCATGGAACGAAAGGCGTCCAACACATGAACCGCATCGATGAACTCACATTCAACGCGTTGGACGGCAGTCTCACGCGCGACGAACAGACCGAATTCAACGCACTGCTCACGAGCGACCCAGCAGCAACTGAACGCGCGCTGGCGATCTTCGACATCGAAGCGGAACTCCGAGCGGACCAATGCGTGGATGTGACGGCGGCAGTCGTTCGACAGATTCAAGACGCCCAAAGCGATCGCATGAAACGAGCCGTGATGGCGCGGATCGGTGAACGCAAATCGGCGAGCACTCCGATCACATCGCAGACACGAACCGGCACGAATTACATGCACTGGGTCAACGCAGGCATCGCGGCCGCCGCGTTGATTTCGATTGTGATTTTCGCGTTCTGGAAGCCCGCGCAGACAGGCGTCGAAATGCCACCACACATCGCACATCAGCCCAACGACATTCCATCGCCCGCGCCCAAAGCCTCCAAAGTTCTCTTCTCGCAAGACTTCAACAACGGACTCCCACCCAATTGGACGGTCGGCATTCACGAAACACGCGATTTGCCGGAAGGCGTCAAAGGCGCGGTGCGACAACCCGCGCAACCCGTCAACTATCGCTACGGCATTCATTCGCCGAAATATGACGTGACCCCGCTGGCCGAATTAAAACGCGGCGATGTGGTTCATTTTACCTTTAAAAGCGAAAAAAGCGGACCGGTCAAACTCCAGCTCGGCCTGCTCGTGCCCGACCTCCGGCAATTTGTGAGTGGCGATTCAATTGTTAAAAGCGAAGCAGGTAAATGGCAGACTCTAGACATCTCAGTGGAATCATTTTCAAACGCCAAACTCTGGAATGAGAATACGAAAATAATGTGCACGGGCTACGCGCTGGGAGCCAACGATATCGGCCTCGTGCTTACCCGTTTTTGGATTACACGAAACGAATGATGTCTCTACTTGCGCTCCCAGCGATCATCCTTCTCCAGCACTCCGCGCGGACTATCGCCGTCCAGCCATACTTTCGCTGCGGAGTCATTCCGTAAATAAGCGTCCCAGAACGCGGTGCTCAGCGCTAAAATCGAACGCTGATGGTTGGGATTGCGTGGCTCTTTTTCGCCAGGGAGCATGCGCTCCGTAAAGACAGAATGTTCCGCCTTGTTCAGCACCAGTTCGTATTTTCCTCCGGTCGGCAAGGCGTCATACACAAGCAGGCGCGATTCCGCTGTCGCATTGCCGATCGGCGACGTATCGTTCGTTCCGGTCATAATCATCCATGGCAACTTGATGTCACCGAACGCCTGTTTGACGTCGCCCGTGCGCGGTGCGCTGGGGCTGAGCACGAGAGCCGCTTTAATGCGCGCGTCTGTATATGTCACCGTACCGATTGGATATTTCTGACCGCTGACGGCCTGAGTTGTCACCGCTCCGAATGAATGCCCCGACATGCCGACTCGCGCAATGTCCAGCCGCCCGGCGAGCGCGTGTCCTTCAGTTTTGTTCCAGAGTTCAAGCTGGTTTAGCACGGCGGGGACATCCTTGACGCGTAGCAGAAAATTCGGAGCACTCGCCGCTTCACGCATCGCCGTCATGCGAACCGCGAACGGCTTGTCTTTCCAAACGGACGTATCACTGCCGGGGTGTTGCAAGAACACAGCGACGTACCCGCGAGACGCCCAATGTGTGCCGAGAAAAACGCTGCCCTCTCGCGACCCGCCCAACCCATGACTGAAGAGAATCACCGGCGCGCTTTGTTTGCCCGCAGGCAGGTACACGCGCACCGGAAGTTCCCGCTTGCGCTCTGTATCCTCGAACGTAAAGTCCACCGTCGCAGGCACAAATGCCGTATCAATTTTAAGCGGATCATAACCGTCAGCAGCGAACACAAGCGCCGCGAAATTCAACATGAGCAAACCCAACGTGATGGAAAAACGCGCAGCGAACGATGATGACATGTGTAGACCTTTCAATTAAACACGCTACACAGTGTTACTGCGAATGCGATGCCTAACAGCCGAATCAATTAGCCGCTTTCTTCTTTTTCTTCTTCGGCTCCGCAGGCGCTTCATCCTGGTCGGGCTTGGTCGGATCCATGTGTCGGAGCATCGCCGCATCGGGGCCGCCGCCGAATTGCTTCCAGTAGAGTTCCTTCAGCGGATTCATTTTTGGAGCGACGACATTCTCGTTGACGAGCAACGGCTGAACTTCATCCCACCATTTTTCGTAAGCTGCTCGGAGTGTCGCGACCACGTCGGGATGCTCGGTGATGACATTCTTCTTTTCGCCGGGATCGGCCTTGATGTCGTACAGTTCCGCATTATTCACGAGCGTGAACTGTGCATTCTGAATCGCGCATCTGGCATATTTGGACTCCGCAACTTTTCCCGTGTCCCAGCGAGCGGCATGATGGACCAGCAAGCGGTCGGGCCATTCGGCTTTCGGATTCTTGAGCAACGACAGCAAGCTGCGGCCTTCGACTTGTTTCTTTACATCGTCCGAGAGCGTCGCACCTGTGATGTCAGCGAGTGTCGGGAAGATGTCGACGTGGGCGCTCAACGCATCGCATTCCGCGCCTGCGGGAATGCCGCCAGCGGGCCAGCGAAAGAAACACGGGGAACGTGTGCCGCCTTGATAGGAAGAATTCTTACTGCCGCGCATGCCAGCGTTAAAAATTTTGCAGGCGGGAGCGTGACCGCCGTTGTCGGTGCCAATGTAGATGACCAGCGTGTTCTCCTCGATACCCCATGTCTTCACCTGCGCGAGCAGTTTGCCGAAGTTCGTGTCGACGTTCTCCAACATCCCGAAGAACTTCGCGGTGTCATCATCGACGCCGGGCTTGCCGAGATACTGCTGGTAATAGTCCTTGGGCAGGACATGCGGACCGTGCGCGGCGTTCAGCGGGATGTAGGCGAAGAACGGCTGCTTCGTTTCGCGCTTGGCATTGATCCATTTCGTGGCCTGCGTGAAAAACAAGTCGGTGCAATAGCCTTCGGTCTTCTCCCACTTTCCGTTGTGCCAAAGTGCTGGATTGATGTTGCTGTTTCCGGGCGCATCGCCGCACGTGCCAGGATAAGTCTGGCCGATGCCGCCGCCGCCGTGGATATAGACTTCGTCAAAGCCACGGCTCTCTGGGCGATACGCTTCCTCATCGCCCAAGTGCCACTTGCCGAAAATACCAGTCGTATAGCCCACGCTCTTCAACATCTGCGTCAGCGTATACGTCTTCAACGTCATGCGCTCACGTTCGAGAATCGTATGCGTGACGCCGTTCTTGAATTCATGCCGCCCGCTAAACAGCGCTGCTCGAGTCGGCGAGCACGTTGGGCTGACGTGAAATTGCGTGAACAGCAGGCTCTCTTTTTTGAACGCGTCCACCGATGGCGTATGCATGATCGGATTGCCAAGACAGGCATAGTCGCCATAGCCCACGTCGTCGGGCATGACGAGAATGATGTTCGGCTGCGCTGCATACGCTCTGTGAGGTACAGCCAGTGTTGCCAGCAGCATGATAATGGGCAGTAAGTACTTCATGTGGATATGTAATCCTTTCATGTGCTGATCCGAAAAAGTAAGACAGAATATTGGGTTGTTATAACATATACACCAACTCTGCATATGGATTGAGAGATTCGAACAAAACCGTGAAATGAAACACAGGCAGATGAGTCCGCAGCTGATTTTCAGCACCGCTTCGTGAATGTCAGGTAGCTTTTCAAATCGAATGCGCGACTGGCTTACAGCGCGTTTAGTTCGTTGATCGTTGAATTGAAATTGATCAACGACGCCGACGGCTTGTCTTCTGGCGTTTTGTGTTAGTCCTTGGCGAAGGCCCAAAACTGGGCGACAACTTCGACGACTGTGATTTCGTTTTTTTATCGACGGTTCGTGGTTCGGCAATGCTAATTTGACATGGATGCGCCGCGTATTTTTGTCTGGATCGAGGCGCATGCTCAGGAAGATATTCGTGAATCTCTAACTGAGTATGCAACGAAGAGCCATGCAAAAAGACGCAAGCAGACGTATCAAATTAGCATTGACCCGCCACTAGAGCAATTAACATTCGAATGAAACTATGCCGATAGATTGCCGTTTTAAAAAAAGTCGCTGCACGCGGCTGAACAAGAGCGCCCAGACGTCAAAGCCAAGCGGGATGAATGGCGCCAGCAGGCTCCGAAACGCCAATCACCCACCATCAAACCACGTTGTCGCCCCGTCGCCAGTTTCCGGTT
>JBAXUS010000124.1:0-18177 GCA_037129555.1 Planctomycetota bacterium | reverse complement strand
TTACAAGTCCTTTAGAATTCGCGACGCTAAATTTAGCGTCGGTGAAGTCCTCGTCTGCTTCGGCACCCATTTTATCGAGTCGCCGGCCATTTGAACACACAGATGGCGCGCCGTCGTTCGTGTAAGTCGTTTAGAATTCCGCTCCTGATTTTTCAGGAGCGGTGAAATCCACGTACGCTTTGTTGCCGACATCATCGAACCGCCGCTCGTTTGAACGCCCACGATGGCAGCCCGGCCGTCGCTGTAACTCCTTTGAATTTCCGTTCGCCAAATTTGGCGAGCGGTGAAATCAACGTCGTTCCCGGCATCGGTTTGATCAAGTTGCCGGCCGTTTGAACGCCCCTAATGGCGTGCTGCCATTCGTATAAGTCGTTTGAAGTTCCGCTCGCTAAAATTAGCGAGCGGTGTCCGCGTCGATTCCGAATAATGCTGGCCGGCGATTGGCCAGCACCACAGACACCAGTTGCGACCGCGCTCCCGGCACAACTCACGTTGTTTATTTAATTCTACAATACATTATAGAATAAGAATTGATTGAGTAGCCAGACGCGTTTTCCGATAACAACGTCATGGTCAAACGCACAAAAACACCCATCGCTTTTTCGCCCCGTGAAATCAAGCGGCTTCACCAGCGGCTCGCTAAACGAACGATCACGGATTTCTGGGACGTCGGCCGAATCTTGAACCAACGCTTCGATGAGCGCTTCGAAGGCCGCGCTCCGTTTGGCGGCTTGGAGAAGATCGCTGCCGCGCTGAAGGCGTTCAAAGGCAGCGCGCCGACCAGCCTCAGCCAGCTACATCAATGCCGGCTTCTTTACGAAACGTGGGGAACGCGTGACGTGGAGAAGGCCGAAAAGGTTTCATTGCCCTGGAGCCGCGCCATCGTCTTTATTACCGTTTGGGCGAAGGCGAAAGAACTGGGGCAGTCGGATTTGATCACACGGTGCCGGACGTTGATCGCGGCGTATCCTGGGCGGGATCGAAAGAAGCTGAAGACGTGGACGGTCAAAGTGAAAGCGGTACAGAAGGCGAGCCGCGCGGGACTTCCATCAAAATCGAAGTCACGCCATCTGCTCGAAAAGAAATTCGCGGCGGTTCACCGGCTGCGAGCCGCCGCGCAGATCATTGATGAAATGCGGGAATTTTTACCGACAAAAGCGCATTCGACGTGCCTGGGCTTGAAGGTACAGGCGGAGGGGCTGATCGCGTTGGTTGAGATGTTGAGCAAAGAAGACACCGCCTCCCGGTAGTAAGGGGACGGTGTTTCGCAGCCCCTTACGTTTTGACGGTTCCGACGAGCGCGAGGATCGCGGCCCGAATGTGCTCGGGCAGCGACGGCCAGTTCTGGACGACCCGTTGAAGCTCTGGCGTGATGTTCACCAGAGCGGCCGGCACAGCGTCTTTGCAACGGGGGCCACAACAGGGGCCATTTGTTTGTCCAAGCGTGTCCGGCGCTGACTTGCTTGCACTTTGCGTCGGATCGATTTTAGCTATGAAAACGGTCGAGTTGTCTGGTTCTGTCCAACCCGGTCCGGAGCCACTTTTCTCCCTCTTAATCACCGGGTCGGAGGTTCGAGTCCTCCAGGGCGCATTTCACTAAATACCTTTATTTGCATTAGCTTGCAAAGAATCCCGAGCGGATTCTTTCATGCCTTTTTTTCTATTTTTTCAATAGGGCCCCAATTCGGGTGGGCTGTGAAAAAATCAAAATGTATGTACACCCGTGCCGAAGGCGTCTCGCCTGCCAGTTTCTAGTAGGAGAAGTGTCGTCTGAAACGTGCAGGCGGGATGCCTGCGGCAAGGGTGTAGGCGACTTAGAAATGCTTCCGGATTTCGAGGTCGAAGGTATTAAATCGCGGCTGCAAATCGACGGGCAAGCGTCCGTTTAGTTGCTGTGCTTCTGCAGAGGCGCGGAGCCAGTCTTTCGTGCCAACCAACGCTTCCAAGCGGTCCAACCGTTCGCCCACATGTCGGACGTTACCTAAGGGATCGACTTGTCCGGCGTCCAGCCAATGGCCTTCCGCTTCGTCGAGAGCCGTCAACAGTGCGCTGCACGCGTCAACAGCTTGCTCATAGCGCTTGTCGGCAAACGCTGATTTCTTCTGCGCTTCAAGCCCCTTGAGCACTAACGTGCGCACGTCTTGCGATGCGAATGCGCCGGAATCCAACGGGAACATCAACTCATAGTCCCGTGCGGCGTCCAACGTCGTCTTCGCGTCATTTCCATTTGCATACATTCGCACCAATTCAATCAGCGCGGCTTCACGAATCCCATCGAGTGTCTGCCGTGTCGCGCCATCGGTGCCGGCGAGGGACTTTGAAATGATCACATGCAACGAATCCAACGCTCGGCGTCGAGACGCTTCATCCCCAGCGCGAATGTCGCAAATTGCTTCGCCTAAAAAAGCCGCCACGCCCTCGACCGAATGTCCCAATTCGTCGTGCAATTGAGCGAACGCGTCGGCTGCTACGCGAACAGGATTCGTCTTCTCCAAGGCGTCCGTTTTTGTTTTGCTCAGTTCGAGTGCATCCAACTTCGACGGCATGATCCGTGCGCTCCATGACAACGCGAGTGCGCGCCGGAACGCCGCCGTCAATGCGGCTTGTGCTTCCGGAGGGAGCGTCGTCATCGTGGGTGTCGTTCCGTTACTGAATGCTGTTTTCCAATCCGACGTCGTGTTTGCGGTGCCAATCAGGGCTGCATCAAACGCGACGCGCGCGGCTTCGAATGAGACCTGTGGGTCACTGCCTTTTTGTCCGCCAGCAGCGAATCGTGCGCGGCCTTGTTCGAAATGAGCGAGACCTTCCAGCGTCAATCCAATGCGTCGGCGCTCGTCGTTCTGCGCCAATATTTCGCATCCTTGGCGCAACGCTTGCAGCCCTTCAGCGAGCTTCTCCGCGCGGACATCATGCGCTGAAATCCCCATGGCTGCGTCCAATTGTTTCAATGACTCATCGATACGTGTGTTGCCAGCTGAATCCGCACCACTGAGTCCCCAGCGGTGTCCCAGCACTTCGAATTGCGGCTTTTCCAGGAGGCCCAACAGCATCCACTCAACGGGCGAAACATTGTCGCGCGCATGTAAGCCATCGTCTCCGCGCACGTCTAACACACGCGAACCGGCGATGTTGATCCAGCGCGGCTGAATTTCCGTTTTCGACACAAGAGCGCGCATACCTTGCCGCGCGGTCAGCGTCGCCGTGCTCTTGGCACATGCGATTTGAGCGTATCCCGAGAACACGGTGACAATCACATTTGACTCGGCTTGAACCGGTGTGCGCGCGGGTAACGCTCCATAAAACACGTCAGGCCAGCGCACCGATGTACGCTCCGGTATCCAAACATCAAGACGCGTCCCAGGACGCACCGAGATTGTGCCTTGGGGTACGTCCAACTGTACTGAATTCTGTCCGTCTCCGACGCTCACACCGAGTCGCCCGCGCGTCATGCGCAACACCGGCGCGGTCCCGCTTTTCTCGATCACAAGGTCGGAGAATTCGTCGATATCGATGGTTTGAGCATTCGATAAACCAATGCGGACGAACTGCCCTTTTTCGGTCGAAATGCCGTCGCCGTCGTAGACATTCAGGCCTTTTTGAGCCTCGCGTTTTTCGCCGTGAACGGTGACCGTCGCATGGGTTCCCGACATCAGTGCTCCAGCTGGAGTGCGTGGGCGAACCAGCAGAAAGCAGAGCATCAGCGCCGCTGCAAAACTTGCGGCATACACGACCCGGCGGAAGACATTTCGTGTGCGCAGCGAGGCGATGCGTGCGCGTTCTTCGATATGCAATGTAGCCACGACGCGCGAGGCCACTCGCCCGAAACCTGACGGCGGTTCGCTCTGCGCTTCAAAGGATGACCGCATCAAGCGCGCTTCTTCACGCAGCGCGTCGAGCGTCCGTCGTGACGCCGGATCGGCGCGTAACGCGGCTTCAACTGCGCTGCGTTGCGCCTCATCCAAGCGTCCGTCGAGATAGCGATGTAAGGTCAATTCGTCCATTGTGCCGCCTAGTTCTTCCCAATCTTCTCGCGCACCATCTTCTTCGCGCGAAAGATCCGGGTTTCAATCGTCGAAACCGGTACTTCCAAAATCTCCGCGATCTGCTCGTAACTCAATTCTTCCTGATACCGCAGCACCAACACGTCACGGTACTTGTCTTCCAAATTCTGAATGCAATCGCGCAATTCTGTGCTCTGAACCCGGTGCTCGTAAATCTCCTCCGGCTTCAAACTCCGCGTATCCACCGTGCGAGCCAATTCTTCGTCATCCGCCGCACGCGGCTTTTTTTTGCGCAACGTGTCGATCGACAAATTGCGCGCGATGCGGTAACACCATTTTACATATCCGCCTGCTGCTTCCGGATCGACCTGGTTCCACGTCCTGTACGCCTGCAACAACGCGTCCTGCAAAATGTCCTCGGCCTCTTCACGACTGCCGACCAAACGCAGGACATAATTGAACAACCCGCCTTCGTGTTCGCGAACAAATTGCGAAAACTGGCGCAGGTTGCCCTGCCGGGAGTCGTCTAAGCTGCCTATCGTTTGCAAGGGGCTCTACCCATATAAAGGCCAGTCCACATCCGCCAGTCGCCCTGACCAGATAACGAAATTGGGCGCTGAAACTTGCGGATATATCAAAAAAATATAATACACCCCGCCGCGTCCAGTGAGCTGAACGCGGCGTGTGATGAATTGGTATCGACATTTTAGAGCGGATTACTGTGGAGAATGACGGAAGGATTTGAGGGATGCTACTTTCCTGAAATAGCCTCGGACACGCATTCCAAGGTCGTCAACCGTTCAGAATCCTCCAACAACACGCTGACATTCAAATTATCCGCGTCCAACGATTCAGGCCGGTCAAACGTCACCGTGATAACTTGGTTCAGCGCCGTTGACGCGAGGACTGGCGTGGCCGCTTGCAGCACCGTGAAATGCTCGACCAGTGCAGCGCCTTTATTTTCGCCCAACGTTGGCTTCGTCGTGGCGCGATTGCGGACCAGTAACGGGATGATCTGAGTGGTCGGAGTCAGCGTCGCGCCCGGCGTCAACTTCTTCAACGTAATCGTCGCAACGATCTTCGTCCCGTCGATTTTGGGCGCAACAGAAATCGAAAAATCAGGCTTCGCATCGGCTTCACGATCAACTTTTTTCACCAGATCGGCGTTGCCCGAAACCGGATTGTTTCCCAGCATCAATTGCGGCGTCACCAGTCCGCGCACTCGTCTCAGCGCGGCGTATTTTTGTTGACGCTCCGTGAATTCTTTCTTCGCAAATTTGTCTTTCCAGCCCAAATAATCCCAATAGGTGACGTGCCATGAAATGACGACGGCTTTCGTGCGGAATTCGGGCGTTGCGAGGCGACCGAGGAACTCCTCGGTGGGTGGGCACGAATCTCACCCCTGGCTTTCGAATAATTCCAATAGCACACGATGCCGAGGCGCATCGTCCGCGCGCGCGATGTGTTCGAGGCCGAGCGGTAACAATCCGAGCGTCAATGTGACGGCGATTCCAAGCAGGTTCTTCACGATGCGTCTCCATTAAAGGTTGCATCACGATGCGGCAGTGGAATGACGCGCACAGGATGCAACACTCCATGTCAGTGCCGCTTCTGATTATTTCATGATTCGACTTGGTGCTTACCTATTCCTTCATTATCACGCCATCCGTCGCCAGCGTATCAAACCGCTGCGCCTCGTCGCCTGCCGCCCACGCCATTCCGCGCAGTAGCAACAGTCGGAAAAGCGGGTCGTTGAAACTCCAATTATAATGCCCGGGGACCATGCAAAACGCCCGGCCCTTCGCGTGTTCTTTGGTCCACACTTGTGGAAACGATTTCTTCGCGGGCGATCCTTTCACAGCGAATTCTTCGGAGGTCGCGAGCACCGTCACCTTCGCTTCATCGCCTACCATCGGCCAATACGCTTCATCGAGGAACGAGAGTGGCGACGGAAATCCGCGCGTGATTGGATGGTCTGCTGCTGTCGTTAATTTCAATTCAAGCGGCCCATGTCGGTACGCGCCTGACGTGTACGCGAGGCCAAATCGTTCCGCGAATTTATCGGGCAATGCTTTCGCTCCGACGGCCCAATGAATCAACACCACGCCGCCTCCGCGCGCAAACACCGCGTCCATCGCTTCAATCTGTTTGTCCGTCCACGGTGGATGCAGAAAACACACGACCAGATCTGCTGCGTTGAGTTGTTCGGGCGTCGGCCAATCAAACGCAGTGTCCACGGTCACTTTCGGCAACTTTGAAATCAGCGGCGTCCAATTCTTCTGCCACAGGGGATAATCGTGCTCGCCGACTCCGTGATCTTTCTTTCCGGCGAGCAGCAGAATCTTCAGCGGACGCAGTTTCTCAATCGGAATCGCTGGCGCTGCTTTCGCCAAAATGGCGGATACTTCTGCTTTGCTCCGAGCTTCCGGAGCCGGTGGCAACTCAGCCGCGAATACGGTCACGCAGACGAACGTCAATATGACGATGAATCTGATCATTCGAAAATCTCCTGCTAAAAAAGTAGAGCCGAATTTTATTCGGCTCAGGGAGTCTCGAAACAAACAGAGCCGAATAAAATTCGGCTCTACTTTAAATTTACTTCAGCACGTCAGCGAAAAACTTCTTCATCTCGGCCCATGATGCCGTGTCCGCCGCTTCGTTGTATGCCGCGCCTTTTGAATTGTCTGTGCCTGCTGCCTTGTTTGTGAAGCTGTGCACCGCGCCTACATATTCAACGAAATGGAACGGCACTTTCACGTCGCCGACTTCCTTCTTGAAGGCGTCAACTTCTTCCTTCTTCACAAACGGATCGTCGGCACCGTGGAGAATCAACAGCTTGCCTTTGATGTTCTTTGCATCCGCCGGAGTCGGGGTGCTTAAACCGCCGTGGAAGCTGACCGTCCCCAACACATCCGCGCCGCTGCGGGCCAATTCCAGCGCTGTCGTCCCGCCGAAACAGAAGCCCATTGATGCCACTTTTTTCGCGTCTACTTTTCCGGTCGCGATCAATGCTGTCAGCGCCGCGTTCACGCGTTTGCGCAATGTCGCGCGGTCGCCCTTGTACTTTCCAGCGAGCTGCGATGCTTCGCCTGCATTTGTCGCGCGATTACCCTTGCCATAAATATCTGCCGCAAACGCGACGTAACCGAGAGCGGCGACATCTTCGGCTTTCTTCTTCGAGAACGGGCCGTTGCCCATCCAATCGTGAACAATCACCACGCCCGGGCGCGGCGTCGTCACGGACGGGTCATACGCGAGATAGCCTTCGCATACGACGTCGCCATCTTTGTATTCAATCGTATCGACTTTGACTTCAGCGAACACAGCCGTCGCACAGACCAACAACGCCGCAGCAAACACATGTTTCATGATCATCGCTCCCTTTTTGATAAAACAAAAACTCAAACGCATCGAATGTTATACGCCAATTAGGCGCGGCGGCAAGACGATGAAAACGCCCGCGCGTTGTCACAAAATTTTTGCGAGAACAAACACCGCGATCAGGCGTACTCCATTAAACACAGTCACCACTTATCTGGAGATCGCCATGTCTCGCATCGCTCGCGTCCTGCTGCTCAGCCTGATTCCGTCGCTTTGTTTAGCCGCCGACATCCGCATCGGTATCGTCGGTTTGGACACGTCGCATGTCCCGGCGTTCACCGAAGTGCTCAACAATCCCGCCGCGAAGAATCATGTTGCCGGCGCGAAAGTCGTCGCGGGGTTCAAGGGTGGCAGCGCCGACATTCCGTCCAGCGCTGATCGCGTCGATGGATTCACGGCCACGTTGCGCGATAAATACGGCGTGAAAATCTGCGACAGCATCGAGCAACTGTGTGCGGAAGTGGACGCTGTCTTGATCGAAAGTGTGGACGGTCGCACGCATCTGGCTCAAGCGAAAATCGTGATCGCGGCCAAGAAGCCGCTTTTTATCGACAAGCCGCTCGCCGCTTCGCTCAGCGACGTGATTGAAATCTTTCGCCTCGCTGAAGAAGCGGGCGTCCCGATCTTTTCGTCGTCGTCATTGCGCTTCGGTAAAGCCACACAAGCTGTCCATAACGGCAGCATCGGAGCTGTTCACAGCGCTGAAGCGACCAGCCCGGCGTCGCTCGAAAAGTCACATCCCGATTTATTCTGGTACGCGGTTCACGGCTGCGAATCGCTCTACACGGTGATGGGCACCGGTTGCGAAACGGTCGAACGCCGCACGACTGCGGATGGAAAAATCGAAGTCGTCGGCACGTGGAAAGGTGGCCGCACCGGCACGTTCCGCGAGAGCAAAGCGTATGGCGGAAAAGCCGTGGGCGAAGCGTATGGCGGAAAAGCCGTGAGCGAAAAAGGCGAAGCGCCTGTCGGAGCGTTTGATGGCTACGCGAATTTGGTCGTGGAAATCGTCAAATTCCTCCAAACCAAAACCCCGCCCGTCACGGCTGCTGAAACCATCGAACTCTTCACGTTTATGGAAGCAGCTGACGAAAGTAAACGGCAGGGTGGTAAGCCGGTGTCGATGAAAGATGTTTTTGAGAAGGCGAAGAAGTAGAACGGTGGATTGTCGTGGGGCGGGATGCTGATCCCGCCTCATGAAAAAAATTCACGCCAGCACCTGCTGAATCACTTGCCCGAAATCGCGTTCCAGACGCTTGTATCCCGGCACTTCCAAATGCCGCGAATTCAATCCCAGCAAATGCAAAATCGTCGCATGGACATCCGTGACATAATGCGGATGTTCCACGGCGTGGAAGCCGAGTTCATCCGTTGCGCCGTGGATCGTTCCGCCTTTGATTCCGCCGCCCGCCATCCACACGCTGAAACCGTACGGATGATGGTCGCGCCCGTCGCTACCTTGCGACCCCGGCGTTCGGCCGAATTCCGTCGCGAAGACCACCAGCGTGTCGTTCAACATCCCGCGCTGCTTCAAATCTTTCAGCAGCCCTGATATCGGCTTGTCGACTTGAGCGGCCAGTTTCGTGTGATTGACTTTCAAGCCTGAATGCGAATCCCAAGCGCCTGCTGCGCCGTCGCCATGTTGAATCTGAATGAATCGCACACCGCGCTCGGCCAAGCGCCGCGCGACCAGCAACTGCCGCGCGAAGGGCTCCGTGACTTTTTCGTCGAGACCGTACATCCGTTTCGTCTCGGCATTCTCTGAATCCAGATTCATCGTCTCGGGCACCGCCGACTGCATTTTGTACGCGAGTTGATAACTTTTCATCCGCGCGAGCAGCGCTTTGTCTCCGGGATAAGCGCTCGCTGAAATCGCGTCGAGTTTCTGGACGAGATCGAATTGGGCGGCTTGTTCTGCCGTTTCAAGCGCCACTTCAGGCGATGCGAATGCGAGTGGATTTTTGGGATCGACTTTCAGATTCACAGCATCAAACGCCGGGCCGAGATAATGGCCGTCGCGGACATCAAAAAAGCGCGGCCCAATGTTGACGAACGCAGGAAGATTCTCGGTCATCGATCCCAGCCCGTACGTGATCCACGCGCCCAGCGTCGGGACTTTCGGTTCGAGCATGTGCCGGCCACTGTGGAATTGGACTTGAGCGCCGTGATTATCGTCGGTTGTCCACATGCTACGGATGAACGCGATGTCGTCCGCGCACGAACCGATGTTCGGAAACCAATCGCTGACTTCAACGCCGCATTGACCGTACTTCTTCCATCCGGTTTGCAGCGGAAAAATGACATTGCGCTGCTGCCCGTTCGCATCATTGACGACGACGACGCGAACCTTCTTGAGCTTCTCGGGCGATTGAACGTCTTTGAAAGGCGTCTCTTTGATCGATTTGCCTGCGTATTTATTAATCGCAGGTTTCGGATCAAAACTCTCCATGTGACTGACCCCGCCGCGCATGAAAAGCCAGATCACACGCTTGGCCTTTGCCGGTCGATCCGGCTTCACCGCGCCGTCAGCCATGGCGTCGCGGATCATCATCGCATTCAACGCCAGCCCGCCAAATCCCAGCCCCGCGCGTTCGAGAAACCGGCGGCGGGAGTGGCAGCGACAGAGTTCAGTGAGCAGTTCGTTTTTCATCGTATCGTCACAAAATCGTTGTGGCATAGCAACGCCTGCACGAACAGCGTGCGGGCTCGTTGCGGGTCCGGTTTGGATTTCTGAAGCGCCAACAACACTGCCAAATTCTCAGCGCTCGCCGTATCCTCGTCTGTCGTTGGAAATCGCCCGAGAATCAGCAGGAACGCTTCGGCAACAAATGCTTTTTGATCGAGCGCCATCGTTCGGGTCGCGACCGTCGCCGCGCATTCGCGTGTCAATTTGCTGTTCGCCAACGCCAACGCTTGTTGAGGCACGATGCTCTCTTGTCGACGGTAGCATTCCAGAACATTCGCGTTGTCGAGCGCACCCAGGAAGCGGTTCTCCTTGTCTGCGTCTTGAACGAAATACAACGCGCGTCGGGGGCTCGTGTCGTTGTTCGATTCGATGCTGGGACCACCCATTTTTAAGTCCAGCTTCCCGCCGATCGAGACCACCGAATCGCGAATAGCTTGCGACTCCAGGCGGCGCGGATTCATCCGCCAATAATAGGCGTTCTCCGGATCAGCGGTCAATGTCGTCGCATCCGCTTGAGATGTCGACGATCCCACGCGATACAACGCGCTCAACACCAATTGACGGTGCAGACGTTTGATGCTCCAACCGTGTTCCATGAAATCAACAGCGAGCGAGTCGAGTACGTCTTGTTGCAACGGAGCCGGGCAGCGCAGTCCGAAATCGGTCACGTCGGGAACGAGTGATGCGCCGAAGTGCCGCGTCCACACATGATTCACGAGTACCCGCGCCGTCAACGGATTCCGCGTATCTGCAAGCCACTTTGCAAACGCCAGTCGCCGCCCCGTGCTCGTCGCCGGATACGTTTGCATCTCCAGATTCTTTTTGTCGTCGGGCCCTTCTTGGGCTTTCATCGTGACTCGCATGGATGAATATGTTTTGCCTGGAGTCGCGGCCTTTTTCTTCGCAGTGGACAGAGCTGATTCAGCATCTTTTACCTTCTTCTCTGCATCACCTTTCTTGGCGCTCGACAATGCTGTTTTGCGCGCTTGGGCGAGAGTCGATTCTGCAAGTGCGACCTGCTCGTCCGCCTCGGCTTTCGCCGCTGCGATTCTTAACACGTCCAGATTCTGCGGAGGCGTTTTTTCTGCGGACGCCATATCCGCTGCGTAGATTGCGCGCAACGTGGCGAGTTTGGCTTGTGCAGCTGCGAGCGCTTTTTCAGCCGCGGCGACCGCCGCTTCTGCGCTCTCCAACGTCGTTGTCGAAGGAGCGGTTTTCGATACGCCTTTCGCCGGTTCGTAGGTCGAGGCCGTCTCCTTCTTTGCAGACAAGTCGCTCAGTGTTTTTCGAGCGGCATCCAAGGCCGTTTGAGCGGTCGAAATCGAGCGTTCGGCTGCGGCTAATTGATCGGCCAAAACGAAAGGAAGCGTCCCGGGGATTCGAGATGATGCCGGGAGTTCGATGGGTGTCGGTTTAAAATCGGTAAACGAGAGCACCGCTGGAGCACCCGGCGTCATTACACGCGACTTGTCTTCATTCTTATCGTCGCCGCGCACATGTACAAACGTCGCGCGATCAAGATGCAGATCGAAGACGCGCGGCAATCCATTCTTCTCCAAGTCGCCCTCACCCGGCTCCGGATCCAGGCGCACATGATAGGGCTCGAAGATCGCGCGCATGCGGTAATAATCCGCCTGCGAGACGGGGTCGTATTTGTGGTCATGGCATTTCGCGCATTGCATTGAGACGCCCAAAAACGCGCGGCTGGTGTGTTCGATGGTGTCATCCAGCCACGTCGTGCGATTGAAGAGATAATAGTTGCGGCAGAGAAATCCCGTCGCGCGCAACGCACTGCGGTCCGATGGTGTTGCTTCGTCCGCTGCGAGCATGGCAATCATCATCTGGTCGTAGCCCGTGTCCGCGTTCAACGCTTCGACGATCCAGTCGCGCCAATGCCAGATGTGCTTTTGGCTGTGACGCAATTGAGCATCCAAGCCGTGCCAGTCACAGTAGCGCCAGATGTCCATGAAATGGCGCGCCCAACGCTCTCCGTATTGAGGCGACGCGAGCAGTGCATCGACGGTCTTGGCACGCGCGGATTCGGCGTTCGCTTCGGAGTCTTTACGAAACGTTCGGAGTTGCTCCGGCGTCGGAGGCAGTCCAATCAAATCCAAATACACGCGTCTCATCCACGTCTCAGGCGTCGCGTCCAGCTGCCGCTTGAAGCCCTTCGCTGCGAGCCGTGCGTTGAGCAGTGAGTCCACATCCGCGCCAGCGCGAACGGGTACACGATACGCCCAATGCAAACGCGGATCGGGTTCGGGCTTTTCGTCCGACGGCCCTTTCGCACCTGCCGCGATCCAGTCTTTGATTCGAGCAATTTCAGCTGCAGTCAATGCCGCGCCTTCAGGCGGCATGCGAAGATGCTCATCCGACTGTGAAATGCGTTGGAGTAATAGCGACGAATCACCCGTAAGAATATTGCCTTCTTCGCCACCCTCGCGCATCGACGCGACCGAATCCACGCGTAGATTCGACTTGTGTTTCAATGCACCATGACACGCATAGCATCGCGCTTTCAGAAACGGCTTGATGTCTTTAACATAATCCACTTCGCAACGAGCCACCCCAGCGGTCAGCAGTATCAATGTGATGAGGAACGTGGCTACGCGCATGGAAAAACCCATTGAGTCCGTCAGTACGATCTGAATTGAATTACCCCGAGAACACCGTGACAGTCGGCGCATTGTTTTAAAGACAGAAGTATGTGCCGTCGGATAAATGGGACGGAAATAAAGTGGGTACTCTGGCACTTTAATTCATCTATTTAGCGGGCTTCTTTTCAACGGGCTTCGGCAATTCGGCGGGAAGCGCATCAAGGCGCTGAATGTCTCGCAATTCAGTACGCATGCGTTCCTTCCCGCTTTTTCCGATCAGAACGCATTTCGACGGCACGCGCGTTCCGTCGACCGTGACCGGCGCGGAGAAATTAAACTGTTCGCCCTTCCAGTCGATCCGAACCAAGTCGTCGGAGACGGTATCGAAGTAGACGTCCATCGCAGGCGTGAAGGTGCCGCTGGCTTTCAGATGCTTGGCGGGCTTGCCATCCATCGTCGCATCCGGCAGCAGTTCCAGTTTCGTCGCCGGGTCGGCGAGCGGAGCCAGCGTCCACATCCAGACATCATGGCACACGCCCCCTTTGTTCTCGTCCGACACGCGCTCGCGCTTCCCCACGTACCACAACCCCGGCGGCTGCAAAATCGAACTGCGGTCCGTGCCCTTTTCACGACCGGACAGCACATACGTCTCGGTGAATTTAAACGTGCGCAGTAATTTCTCCGGCCCGCCATGATTCGCCACGATTTTCTTCGCGAGTTCGTCAGCCGTTAATTCCGCAGCAGTCGCAGTAGCGGCAACAAGAATCATAATAACGCAGATGGATTGGGTGCATCGAATCATGTTGAGAAAGCTCCGGGCACTTTTGCATGTGCAATGGATTACTCATACACCGAACAATCGCCTTGCAAATCAATTTTCATCTACTGGATTGTAAAACCAGCATCGGTGCGAAGAAGTTCGGATCGCAGAGCTTCACGCAGTCGCTCGACAACATTTTTGACATCCGCTTTCCCGGCAATGTTTTCGAGTTCCTCGGGGTCTTTTTGCAAATCGTAGAGTTCCTCGCCGACGCCGGGCTGCAGATAGTGGATGAGCTTCCAATTCTTTTCCCGGACGACAACGTACCACGGCACGTCGTGATAGACAGCTTTGTCGGGCGTCTCGATGACGATCTTCGCGACCTCGCGGCCGTAGTGCTCACCGGTAAATTCGTAGAAGACGGGATGCGGCCAATGAGTGCTGGGATCTTTCAACAAGGCGGTAAAGTCGCGGCCATGCATTTTCCACGCGGGTGTGATTCCGGCGAAGGCGTGGAAGGTGGCGACGAGATCAGGGCCGGTGATGCAGTCCTCACAGAATTTACCCTGGGGCAATGTGCCTGGCATCGACGCGATGAAGGGGCTGCGGTAGTTTGCATCGTAGGGTGCGAGCTTTGTTCGGAAGCCATGCTCGCCCATGGAGAAGCCTTGGTCCGCCGTGTAAATCACGAGCGTGTTTTCGAGCTGGCCGCTTTCTTTCAGCGCGGCCATGACTTTGCCAACGCCTTCGTCGAGCGCCTCAACGCATTCGTTCACTTGATGGACGTAATTCTGAAACGTTTTGTTCGTGTCGCCGCTTTCGTCGCCGAACGATTCACCGCTCTTGCCCGCGAGAATTTCGCCATTCAGTCCGCGTTTCCACGCCTGTGTTTTGTTGAGATAATCGGGCTTGCCGGGACGCGGCCCGAAGAGGTCGGCAGGGATGCGGACGGCGTCATTTTTGTGAAGACCTTTGTGCCGGTCGGCGGGCGTCGTCGGGCCGTGGATCGCACCGTAGCAGAGCCAGAGGTACCACGGTTTCGCCGCGTCGCGGTGCGCGCCTTTGATGAAGTCGCAGGCGTACTGCGAATAATTGTCGGTGGAATAACCTTCGGTCATGCGCTCCTCGCCATTGAAGGAGAGCACCTGATGGTCGTAATAATGCCCGGCGTTTTCCGGATGCAGCGGGCGGTTCCACACGATCTGCCAATCCCAATCGCGGTGCGTCCCGGCATCGATGCCGGTGTGCCACTTGCCGATGTGAGCGGTGGTGTAACCGTTTGCGCGGAAGGTGCTGGGCCAGAACGGGCATTGCTTCGGATCGTACGCGCTCGCCGGATATTTCCCGGCCATGCGCATCGATTCGACGCCGTGCGGCTGATGGCCGGTGAGCATCGACGCGCGCGAGGGCATGCACCACGATCCGAGAAACGCGCCTTGAAAACGCACACCGTTGGCCGCAAGCGCATCGATGTTTGGCGTCTTCACGCCGGGTAACGCTTCGGGATAACACGAAAGCGTTTTATACGATTGATCGTCCGCGAAGATCAGCAGGATGTTGGGACGCGAACGCTTCTCAGCGGGGTGGGCCGATGAAAAAAAGATGATCAATGAGAGAGCGGTGATTGTAGTTCGCATGGGGGTCCTGACGTTTGGTTTGAGCTGCGCATTGATCCAGGGCGCGAGTTTTTCTGATTGTAGTGGCTGGGTGTCCGGATTGATTGATGTTGGCTCACGAGGCTCGCATTACTTCATCTCCGCAGCGGCAATCGCTTCGCGGAGCTCGGCGGCGACTTTGGCGACTTCGACGAACGGGTCGTAATCTTTGCGGCGCATGGAAAGTGTTTCGATGGGCAGAAAGCCTCTGTAACCGGACTCCCGAATGATCGCGACCAGTTTTTTAAAATCGGTACGCGGCGAATCCGTGCGGCTGCGCATGTTTTCTTTGATCTGCCAATTCAATGCGTAAGGGGCCATCAGCGCGATGTCGGCGTAGGCGTCTTCGGAGAGATATTTTCCAGTATCAACAAGCGCGCCGCACCAGTCGTGGTCGACGCGTTTGAGCAGGCTGAGGTGCTCCGCGCCGGTGGCGATGAAGTCGCCGTGATTCTGCACGGCGATCAGAATGCCGAATTTCTTTCCATATTCAGCGCACTCGCGCAACGCATCGGCCATCCACGTCTCGACGGCGTCATGAGTGGCGTTGCCCGACGCTTCTTTCCAATCTTTGAACGGCTTTTGGGAATCGGCGAAGACGCGCACCGATGGCGCGCCGAGCTTCGCGGCGACTTCGACCCATTCCTTTATTATTTGCGTCCCGGCCGCACGGACTGCCTTGTCTGCGGCTGTGAAATCATTTCGCACGCCTGTGCCGCTGATGGCAAGCCCGAGGTCGTGAGTGCGCTTTTTGAGCGCGTAGAGATAGCCGTCGTCTGGCGCTTTGGGGTAGCCGGGAAAGAAATAACCGGTGAGGTCGATCGCGTTGAGATTTTGCTTTGCCGCGAAGTCACATACTTGCAACAAGTCCACTCCTTGCGTCGGATCCTTTGCGCGCGCATAGAAGAGTTCAAGAAAAGAAAATGCGTTCAATGCCGGCAGTAAGAGCGGACCGCCGACGCGCTTGATCGGAGCGAAGTCGGCGAAGACTAGGCTGGCCGTGATACTACCCGCAGCACATGTGGCCAGAGCCGCCTTTGAAAAGAAATTGCGACGTGTTGTCAACATGATGAACGAATACTCCAAAGATAAGTGTTCAAAACGTTCCTGGCCAATCGGATACTAATAGCCGATGTTTTTCACCGCTGCATCACCCAATCGCTCGCGCAACTGTGCGAGATACAGGCTGGCGGGGGTCACGGGCTCGTTGGCGGAGAAGAACGATTCCTTGCTGTGAGTCTTATGCGGCTCGCCCTTGCAGCCGATGGTCAGATTCTGTGCGCCGGGCGGCATTTGGATTTGCAGATGTTTCACCGTGCCATTCCACACGATGCCCCATCCGATGGCCCAGCCGTGACCTGAGCCGGAGCTTTGTCGGTTGATGAGATCGACCCGTCCGTCGGGGATGGTGCAAGAGTCAATCAACAGGCCCGTGGACCAATGCATGTGCGGCTGGATGCTGCCCTCGCCCTCGAACGTGCAATTGAGCACCACGTTCAACATCGCGGCTTGGTTCAGCGTCGCGACGTAGAAGCCGCCGAGTCCGTGCGAGCTGCACCGGTCCACGAGCACCTGCGAGCCGCGGATGGAAATATCCGCCGGATAGCCCGCGCCCTTTTCCACCGTCGAGTTGTGATACGAGTGCGCTTCTGTGATGGTGATGCGCCGGCAACCGCCCCACACTTGGACGTTGTTGAGCGTCTCGCGCATGACGAGGTCTTTGACCCAACAATCCTCACTATCGCCCTTGAGCGCCACGGAGATGTTCTTGCCTGCGGCCAGCGTGCCTTTGTGCGGGGGCGAAATGATCTGCAGCGCTTCGATGCCACATTGGCTGAGACGCTTCACGGCAGGCGTCCTGATCACCACCGCGGGTTCGTCGAGCAACTGCGCATCAATCGTGTCGGTGAGCGGCACATCCAACGTGAGACGGTTGCCTTCGATGGAGCGGATGCTGCGATGAATCGTGATCTCCGTGCCTTCCTTCATCCACGTCTGCGGGCTATCTTCTTTACCTTTCCGCTTCCTTACAAGATCGTCCATGCCCATGAAGTGAATCCACTTCGCTGTCCGCGCCCAACGGATGCGAATGGCATCACCCGCCGCCAGCCCCTTCGCATCCTTCATGGAAAGAGTCATCGTGCCCGCCGGCACATACGCATCCGCGATGGGAAACGTGTTCGCCGGAGTCTCCTTCGGGAACGACAGATCCGGCCCCTCGATGATGAAAGCCGTATGTGGCTCGCCCGTCATCTCGATCAACGTCCCCTCCTTGCCCGAACCCGAGCCGCGCAACACGACGCCGTCCCGCGTGATCGTGATCTCTTTCGAGCAATGAAACGTCCCCGGCTTCAGCAACACCGCCCCGCGAAACCCGTTGACTAACGACAGCGCCGACACCTCGCCAATCGCCGCCTGAATCGCCGCCGTATCATCGCCCCCCGACGGCACGACTTCCTTCTTCGCCGGAAGTGTGGGAAGCGCAACGCCGCCGCCCATGTAGCCGGCATAGGAGAAATCGACGATGCGTTCGCCTTTGGGCGTGGACTTATATTCCAGCTTTCCGTTCGCGCCGACTGCGACCAATTGGCGTTCAAGCAGGTTCGTACTTTCTGCGGAATGCACGGCCAGCGGAGTGAGCAGCAGGGCAATGAGGAGTGAGAGATTTTTTTTCAAGGGTTGAATCATTGAAGCTCCAGTTCACTTCTTATCATTGTTTTCGAGGACCAGCACCCAGTCCTGCGGCGAAGGCAGCCGTGATTGGTATTCGCCCGTGGGAGCGCTGACGGCACCCTGCTCAAAGCGCCTTCCAGTGGCCGGGTCGAAGTAGAAGGCTGAGTAGCGGACGTCGGGTTCGAGTCCTTTGACGATCGTTCCTTTCCATTGGTAGATACCCCGCTTCGGCTGGTAGATGAACCGGACCTTCCCTGGGGTGCCGGCGGCGAAGCAGTCCTTGTCGGCCCACTCCGGATGCACCTCAAAGCGTGACCACGGATACTGCTCCAGCAGTTTCTTGCCGATCCCGAGCTGGGTCGATCCCGCGTAGCCCATGCCTTCCTTCCACGTCGTCCAGTCGTAAACCGGATCGATGCCCGGG
>JBAXUS010000123.1:0-18370 GCA_037129555.1 Planctomycetota bacterium | reverse complement strand
TTGATCACGTCCAGCACATCGACTTCACCGCACGATTGGAAATCGGTGTTCAAGCGCCCGAACGGAATCGCGAGCAGGCAATTATTCCGAGCACACACTGTTGCGTAATCGCGTGCTTCCCACCAGCGGTGCTTGTTCATGTTCGGATCGTAGCCGTGTAAAAAAATAACCAGCGGAAAAGTATCGTTGCCGGGCTTGGCTGCGCCTTCGGGAACACCGGTGATGTAAGGCTGAACACCGCCATCGATGACACTCGTGTACCCGCGTTCGATGTAGCCGCTCTGGCCGGCATATGGATCTTTGCCTTGTTCTTCAACGGGCATAAAGCGCCGCGCACGGTCGATCCATTCAGTGAGTTCCTTCGCGACATCCGCGTCCACATCAATCGACTTGTCTTGAATGCCGTCGGCAAAGAGTTTGATCTTCTCAATCGCGAGTTTCACGTTTGGCATGGAGTGCCCGGATTTTGTCGAGCGAGCGAGCCATTCGTTTTCGAGTGTCGCAGCTTCAATCGCCAAGCCTTCTAAGCACATCAACGTAATGGTGCGGTTGCTGACGGATTTTCCAGCCGCGAGAATTTCCAGATGAACTTCGTACACGCCGCGCAATTCTGCCGGGGCGGTGAAGTCGGTTTGGAACGGTTCGCCGATGACGAGGGGCCGTTCTTTTTCGAGCGGCGTTCCGGTCGGCCCAACGAGCCGAGCGGTAAGATCAGTTACTCCGCGCGGGAGCGAACCCTGGCACATCGCGATGATCGTGGCTTTGCCCCCAGGTGCGATGAACGGGCTTTTCGGGCCAACGGAGAGGCTCTTCAATGCAGCGGCGGTAACGTCAGCGACTTTACCCTTAGCGCTGGGAAGCACGATGCTGTCGCCTGCGACGGGCTTTTGCGGTGGGTTGTTGCCGCGTCCGTCGTGGATCAAACATTGCATGATGCAATTGTCACCACGCGGAACGATCTCAATGACGATTTCGCTTAAGCCCTTCGGAAGCGTTAGCGCTGTTTTAAAAACGGTCACGCCTTCGGGCTGGGGCTTGGTCAATAGCAGCGCGCCGTCGAGGTAGACTTTTATCGCGCAATAGGTGCGGATGTAAAATATACGTTGACCGCCGGTGTCGCTGTGGACGCGGGCGGATGCGAACAATGAACCGGGCGTGCCGTTGATGCAGAGGCGTAGATCATTGAAGAATGATTCAGAAATGACTGGCGACCACGTGCCGGGTTGACCTGGAAAAACCAGTTCGCCATCACGCGCATTTGTCGGGGCTTTTGTGTTCGGAGCGGTGGCGATGGGCGGGGAGACGAGCCACCACGTCATCAATCCATCCGCGCTGAAATCCGCGCGTAATGCGGGCTGAATGTCAGCGGGCAGCGCATCGTCCGCGCCACGCAGAGAGATGAAGGAGCTACCAAGAACGAGAACAATATAGACTACGCGCATGGGGGTGGTCGGACGCAAAGCGAAGCCCTCGCAATTAAATTCAGATGAGGAGAACACGGGTGCGAATGTTAAACGGTTTTGCCGGACGCGTCGTAAAAAAACGCGTGAAATCGAATTCTTTGCACTTCGAAAAACAGACTGATGGGCTGTCAAATCATCGACCACAATGAATTGATCTGCGCTCGGACGGCGTTCCAATGTTCGACAAGATAATAGATGCCGAAACCTACGGCGGCGATGAACAGCAGAAAATAAACAGCGTCGAGGTTAACGCGAAGGTCGCGCTTCTCTTTTATTTTGGGTTTGAGCTGCGCGCCCAGTGCGGGCAGGTAATTACATTTGGCGCATTCAAGCGCCGCTTTTTTCCACGGAGCTCCACAACCGGGACAGAATTTCAATTTGCTGGGATCGACTGCGGGCGCTTCATCTGCCGCTACTTCGGCTGATGTGCGACCGAGTTCATATTCATCCGGCGGAGTTTCAATTTTCATGTCCGGCTTGGGGGCAACGAGCGGCGGCGCGATGTTCGGAACGACAAAGCTTTGCTCGCATTTGGGACAGCGCACCAGTTTCTTGGCGAGTGAGTCGTCCAAGTCCAGCATCACGGAACAAACCGGGCAATTCAATTTCACGCGAGAATTCTCCCACTATCAGTCGTCGGTCGAAAATCGAAGAAAGGCGCACCGCACCGCGTAGGTTCAGCGGAGCGGTGTGCCGATTAATAGGTACTTAAGCGTACTGAAGCGTCGCGACGAGTTGGTGAACCTGCGGCAGTCCGTCGAGGAGCTGGCCGAGCGCGTCCCACTCGCCTTTGAGCAACGCTTCGCGCGCGCCGCCTTTCATCTGGAACGTCGCGGAATGTCCGCCTCCGGAGACGGTCGAGTTCTCGAGGTTCAACTCGATCTTGACGCTCGGATCGCGTTGAACGATTTCTGCGAAGCGGCCCAAATCGGCTTCGGAGAGCATGACGCAGGGCATGCCCAGCGTGGTGCAATTGCCGGCGAAGATTTCAGCGAAGCTTTCGGCGACGACGGCTTTGATGCCGAATTTTTGCAACGCTTGCGGAGCATGTTCGCGCGACGAGCCGCAGCCAAAGTTGCGGCCGGAAAAGAGAATCGTCGCGCCCTTGTGTTCGGGGCGGTCGAGCGGATGATTCTTTGACGCGCCGTTCTTGTCGAAGCGGACATCGTGAAAGAGAAATTCGCCGAGGCCGTCAAACGTGACGCATTTCATGAAACGCGCGGGGATGATGCGGTCGGTGTCGATGTCGTGTCCCGGGACGACGACTGCGGTGCCGGAGATGCGGGAGATTTTTTCGAGGGGCATGGTGCAACGTTCCTTTCGTGGTGCTCAATAATTTTTAGGTGACGGAGACGCGATGACTGATAGCGGTTCACATCGCGAACCGCTCTAAAAACACGTCTACTTCGTCTCAACTGGTTATGTTCAATTGAAATCAAAAGCCTACAGCGCAAACACACTCCGCGCGTCCGCGACTTTGCCTTCAATCGCAGCTGCCGCCACCATCAGCGGGCTCATCAACAGCGTACGGCCTGTCGGCGAACCTTGGCGGCCTTTGAAGTTGCGGTTGCTGGAGGACGCGCACAATTGATCGTCGATCAATTTGTCCGGGTTCATTGCGAGGCACATCGAACAGCCCGCTTCGCGCCACTGGAATCCGGCCTCGCGGAAGATGGTGTCGAGGCCTTCTTCGACGGCTTGATTCTGGACCAGCATTGATCCCGGCACGACCAGCGCTTTGACGCCGGGCGCGACGTGTCGGCCTTTGACGAATTTCGCTATTTCGCGGAAGTCGGTGATGCGACCGTTCGTGCAGGAGCCGATGAACGCGACGTCGATCTTTGTGCCTTTGATCGGTGTTCCTGGCGCGAGCTTCATGTATTCAAGCGCTTCGGCGACGGTCGAGCGTTCTTGCTCGGGCGAGCCTTCGACGGTCGGAACATTTTCGTCAACGAAGATCGCTTGGCCGGGGTTGATGCCCCACGTCACGGTCGGGCGAATTGATGCGGCGTCGATGTTCACGACGTCGTCGTACTTCGCGTCCGGATCGCTGGCGAGCGCTTTCCACTCGGTGACCGCCGCGTCCCATGCAGCGCCCTTCGGGCAATACTTGCGTCCCTTTAAGTACGCGAATGTGGTTTCGTCGGGGTTGACGTAACCGACGCGCGCGCCGCCTTCGATGGACATGTTGCAGACGGTCATGCGTTCTTCCATGTTCATCGCATCGATCGCGGAACCGCCGTATTCGTAGGCATAGCCCGTCCCGCCGTTGACGCCCAAAATGCGGATGATGTGGAGGATCACGTCTTTTGAATACACGCCGAGTGGCAGCTTGCCGTTGACGTTGATGCGGCGGACTTTGATCTTGTTTAACGCGAGCGTCTGCGTGGCGAGCACGTCGCGGACTTGGCTTGTACCGATGCCGAACGCGATGGCACCGAACGCGCCGTGCGTGGAGGTGTGGCTGTCACCGCAGGCGATGGTCGTGCCGGGCTGCGTCAATCCCTGTTCGGGTCCGACAACGTGGACGATGCCCTGCTGGCCGGACGGTACGTCAAAATAGGTGATGCCGAATTCAGAGCACGCGGATTTGAGCGCGTCGATCATGCCCTGCGCGAGCGGATCGGCGAACGGCTGGGTGCGCGTGTCGGTCGGAATAATGTGATCGACCGTCGCGAAGGTGCGCTTCGGGTACGCGACTTTAAGTTTCAAATCGCGGAGCATGCCGAACGCCTGTGGGCTGGTGACTTCGTGAATCAAATGCAACCCGATCAGGAGTTGCGCTTGGCCGCTGGGAAGCTGGCGGACGACGTGTGCGTTCCACACTTTTTCAAAGAGACTTTTTCCAGTGCCTTGTGTGCCGACGGACGATGACGACATAATCGATACTTTCCTTTATGAAACAGAGAACCCCTCGCGACCAGTTCGAGCAAAGGGCAGTATAATGAAATGTGGGTTGGGTTGCATTAAAAATCGGTGCGGACAGGGAAATGGCGAGCGAAGCGAGCTGTTGCCGTTCCCCCTCTCCCCTTGAGGGAGAGGGCCGACGAGCAGTCGTATCGCTCGCGGGGTGAGGGGTGAGCGCTCGATTCATCCCACGCGTTTGAATTAATCAACGTTTACCCCTCACCCCGCGAAGGAGTACCTTCGTCGGCCCTCTCCCTCAAGGGGAGAGGGGAACGGCAACAACACCGCGACGCGCGGTTACTTCTTTTTCTTTTCATCCCAAAACGCGCCATTGTTCATCTCGCGAAGCGTCTTGACGATGATGCGTTTGAGTTCGAGCGGATCGACGGGCTTGTTGGCCTTGTAGAGAATTTCGCCTTTGGGTCCGATCAGCAACGTGTACGGATTCGCGGCGGTCCAGTCGGGGTCGAAGGCTGCTTTGAGTTTGTACGTGTCCATGTCGCCGAAGACGTAATTCTTGTTCGACATGTGGAAGCGCTTGCAGACGTCGAGCACGTCGTCTTTTTCGTCTGGCTTGTTGGTCGAAATGGCGACGAAATCAAACCGGCGGTTGCGGTACATGCGATTGATCGTGACGAGTTCCGGCAATTCATGGATGCACGGGCCGCAGGTTGTGTCCCAGAAATCGACGAGCAGCAGGCGACCGGTTTCGTTCTTGCGGAGCGCCTTCAACGCGGCGGCGTCGATGTTATCGACGGTGACCGGTTCGGCGGCGAGTTTCTCCATGAACTTCTTGACGCTGTCTTCCTTCGTCGCCCACTTGGTTGAGCAGCCGCTGGTCGGCGTGGTTTTGACTTTCACTTCTTTCCCAGCAAGCATGTCATCAACAGCGTTGCGCAGATCGCGGATGGTCACGAAGTCTTCGCGGTTGTTGTCGTCGAGGCGGCCGCAGTACTGTAATTTGCGCTCGGAATCGAAGACGAAATAATGCGGCGTGACGCGCGGGCCATAGGCTTTTGAAATCTCCTGTTTCTCGCCGTCATCGAGGTAAGGGAAATTGAATTTCTTGTGCTCGGCGCGCAGCTTCATTTCCGGGAGCGAGTCACCCAAATCCGTATAGCCGAGTTCGTCGAGTCGCAGGCCTTTGGGGCTGTTGGGATTGATCGCGACGACGGCGACGTTTTTGGTTTTGTAATCGTTCGTGAAAGCGATCAGGCGGTCTTCGTATGCCTGCGCCTCCGGGCAATGGTTCGACGTAAACGCGATCACGAGAATCTTGGCGGCGGCGAAATCTTTCAAGCTGTACGTCTTGCCATCGACGCCGGGCAGGCTGAAGTCCGGGGCGGGGGAGCCGATGGGTAGCGTGGGAACATCGGCTGCGATGAGCGACGACGTCGCGAATGACAAAAATATAATTGAAGCGGCGAGGGCATTCGTGCGCAGGGAAAGAGGGTAAATGGACAGCATGAGATGAGTGACTCCTTTGCGTTATCTGCTTTTCTTGACGGCGAATGAGTATAAATGAAAGCGCTGCTAACATGTACACCGAATTCAGGAGAAACGGCTTTGCCCATCCGAGAACGTCCGCCATTAGCCGTCATGGAATCGCCCGAACGCCATCTGCGCCGGATCATCCGCAAACTGGCGGTGCTGTTTGTCGTCGTTGTCGTCGTTGTGCTAGGAGGCGCGGCGCTGTATGCAAAATTGGAACATGATCTGCCGTTTCTCGATTCGCTGTACAACGTCGTGATGTTGATGACGGCCATCGGATCGAGCCGTGATCCGGTGACTGTCGAAGGCAAGTGGTTCAACATTTTTCTCTCGATGTTTTCGGTCGCCATGATGATCGGCGTCATGACACAAATCGGCCAGTTGCTGCTGCGCCGCGAATTTTTAACTGTATTGAGCGATTGGAGACATCGAAAAATGAAGGACCACACGATCATCTGCGGCGTGTCGCACACAACCCACGAATTGCTGAACCGCCTGCCCGTTGACCATGTCGTTGTGTTGGTGAAATCGCACGACGACGCGCATCGTATTCAACGCGAGCGGGAAGGCATTCAAGTTCACGTCTGCGATTATACGTCCAGCGTGGCGCTGAAGCATGCGAACGTAGAACACGCCGCGTTGCTGATCGCTGCAAGCGAAAGTGACGCGGATAACGCATTCACCTGCCTGACGGCGAAGCATCTCAAAAAGGATCTGAAAGTCATCACGCGCATGAGCCGGACCGAGAACCGCGAGAAGATGGAAGAAGTCGGTTCCGATGCGATCATCTCGCCCGCCGAATTGGCAGCGAACGCGGTGATGGCGAAGATTGCGGAGTTTGAAGGGACGAAGTGATCGTCGCGGCACGTCAATTTAAATGCGTCCGCGTCGCGAGTACTCAATAAAAAACGGTCCCACCATCGGGACCGTTTCTCTCATGTTCAGGCCGTGAAATTTACTTCACGTCTTTGAGCGCTTCTTTGATGGCGTCTTTGAGCGGGTCGGCTTTTTCGGGCGCGGCCTTGGGGAGTTCCTTCGGGGCTTCGGGTTCGCCGAGGAGCTTGAGAAGGGCTTCGTCCAATTCCTTGCCGCGCGCACTGAGCGAGACGACGTTGCCGTCTTTGCCGATCAAGAACGTGGTCGGGAAGCCGTTGATGCCATACATCTTCAAGGCGGGGTTCGAACCGTCTTTGTCGTGGAGGTTGATCCATTCGATCTTGCTTTCAGCGAGGAACGCGTCCAGCGCTGGGCGGTCCTGATCGGCGCTGACGGCGACGACTTCGAAACCCTTGTTTTTGTATCCGGCGTAGTTGCGTTTGACGTTCGGAATTTCTTTGACGCAGTAGCCGCACCATGTCGCCCAGAAATCGACGAGAACGACTTTGCCCTTCAAGGACGTGATGTCGAAGGGCTTGCCTTGGACGGTCGTGCCTTTCAATTCCATTGTATTACCGACGAGGTTCATGCGGCGCATGGAGCCGGCCATGTCTTCCAGAATTTCAGTCGCTGCTGGATCTTTGCAGGTGGCGAATGTTTTGGTCGCGGCGGCGTAAAACGTGGTGGCGCGCTTGGGGTCGACGGATTGGAGCATGCCGCCAATTTCGTGTGCGAGTTGGATGTCTTCGACTGTGAATTTCGCGTCGGTGGCGAAGGCGATCAATTCTTCCAGCGCCTTTTTGCCATCGGGTGTGCCTGGGCCGCCTGCGTCTTGGAATTTGAAGATCAGTTCGAAGCGCTTGGCGAAACGACCATCGGCTGTGCCGTCGCCTTTTTCGAGTTCGAGAATCTTGGCGCAAGCCTGCTTGAGTGCCGTGGGCACTTTCGCCTGCATTTCATTGGCTTCTTCCTGCGATGCGGGCTGCAGCGTCTGGAGTTTTTTGCAGAACTCGACCAGCGTTTTTGAATCGGCATTCTCGGGCAATTTGTAGCGGTCAGGCTTCGCTACGGCGACAGGAGCTTTGTCGGGCGTGGTGGCCGGAGCCGTCTTGTCGATCGGAGCCGGCTTGGGTTCTTCCGCATGGGATTGTGACGTCAAGGACCAGGCCAAAACACACGCAGCGGCAGCAGCCGCGCACTTGAAATTCATCTGCATTTCCTCACTGTTAAAAAACGGAAAAAAATAACACTACCATATCGACGCTTGAAACCGGCTTCTATTGCAAAAAAAGCACCCGTCGAGTCAGATGCGTTCTGAATGAAATGCGTATGCCCTTTTAAGGAATGGACTTAGGGCCTAATAATCGTAGCCAATTATTTCTTGGGTTCAACGGGTTTTGCTTCCGGTTCGGGTGTTACCGGGTCAGGTTCGCCGAGTTCCTTCTTCAACCACTCATCGAGTTGAGCACCTCGGACGGAGAGCGACTTGACCGTGCCGTCTTTGCCGATCAGGAATGTGGTCGGATAGGAAACGACGCCGTATTGGTCCATGGCGGGATTGTGACCATCGGTGTCGTGGAGGATGATCCACGGCAGCGGCTTGTCCTTTAAGTACGCATCAAGTTTATCGCGTTCCTTATCGGCGCTGATGCCGATGACTTCGAAGCCCTTCTTATGGTATCCGGCGTAGTTCTTTTTGACGTTGGGGAATTCTTCGATACACCAATGACACCACGTCGCCCAGAAATCGACGAGAATGACTTTGCCTTTGAGCGCGGCGACATCGAAAGGCTTGCCGTCGTAAGTGGTGCCTTTCAATTCCATTGCGTGTCCAAGCAAATCGATGCGACGAACGGTGCCTTCGAAACCGGCCACGATGCGTTCGATTTGCGGAAATTTAAGGTCCTTGAAAATTGGAATTACGGACGCGTAGAGTTCCTTGGCGATGGGTCCGCTTTTGCGTTCCAACATGCGACCAGCAGACATGACCAATCCGATATCATCACGGGTGATTTCCATGTCTTTGACCGTCATGAACGCGATGATGGCTCGGGCGAACTTGAGCGCATCTTCTTCAGGCGCTTCGACCATGGGCTGAATGCTGAGGATCAACAACATGCGGCGCGCGAAACGAGCCGGCTCAGTGGTTTCGGAAGGCTCTTTCTTCAAAATCATCATGCAGGACAACGACACAGCCGGGTTCGCCTTCTTCAGGAATTCCTGATATTCCTGTTGGCTGCGTACCTTTTTTCCTTCGGCCAGGGCGGATTTGCAGAACGCGATCAGTTTTTCGGAATCACCATCTAATGGAACTTTGAAGGGGTCAACGGGTTCGGGTTTCGCCGCGTCCTTGCCATCTTTGGGCGTAGTTGCGACAGGCGCTTTAGACTCGTCTTTTTTGACTTCTTCGGCTGCGGCACTGTCAAACCATGAGATGCAGCAGACCGCAGTAATAGCGAGCAATGTCGGTTTCATAAGAAACTCATCCTTGTAGGAGAAAGAGTGTTTGAATCAATGGGGTGGCTACACCGCGATCAGGAATCGCGGTGTAATATTCCTTCGATCAATAGACGTGATCGGAGCCGTAAATTATTAATCGATCTCGATTTTCATCCAGAATGTTCTGCAAGCACCAGGGGCTATGTCCACACGTCGGTCGGTGTTGACGGTGTTGTTGGGGCCGTTGAACGGTTCGACGCAGATAAAATCCTTACCGGGTTGCGACCAGAATTGGAGGTGTCGCATGACGGGGTCGAAGCTCAATTGGAGCGAACCGAACGGAATGCCATCCACGGTGGCGCGGCCTTGAACGGGCGCGACGATACCGAAGTCGAATTCTTTGTCGTTGGGAGTGGAGCCCGCAACAAAGCCGGGAGCATCGCACGCGACAGAAGGTTTGGTGTCGGCAGGGCAATTAAAATATGGATGCCAGCCGGGCGAAACGGGCATGGGTTTGGTGTCACGATTGGTGATCGACAATTCAACCATCAGGCCGCGCGGAAGGATTGAGCAACGTTGTTCGGCGCTGAACGCGTAAGGATAAACGGCGAGCGTTTCGGCGTCGGATTCGAGACCGACACTGACCATGTCAGCTTTGCGTTCGAGCACGGTCCACGCTTTGTTGCGCCCGAATCCGTGTTGATTCATCTTTGTGCCGGCGGCGGTGAAGATGCCATCGACGAGTTTTCCGGCGTAAGGAAAGAGGACGGGGATTCCGCCGCGCACATTTTTCGGCGCGTCATTGAACGTCGCTCGATCAAGATAAAGAATCTCGGAGCCGTTGACATTCAAGCTGGAGACCAGCGCTCCCCGGGAGGGGGCGATCTCGGCCGAAACAGAGCCACTGCGAATAGCGATTTCTTCGAAAGTCATACCAACAATTCCTTGTTATTAAGGGGTCGAAGAATAACGGACACAATAGTATCTTACACGGCCCCGATGAATTCGCTGCTAAGAATTTTGAAAATGGAGGCGGCCTCCGAGAGCCGCGCACGTTAGTGAGCGGTATGAGTCGGGGACTTTGAAGCAACTCTTTGCCGCTTACTGACGTGCGCGGCTCTTGAGTGCTTTTGTTTTTCGGTGTTTTCGCCTTGCTTATCAAAAGCAATCCAGTATAAATTTCCCTCTTCACTCACGCCCTGGCCGGTGGATACTCTGTCCGTCGGTGGGGTGTTATTGTTGAATTGGGAAACGGGTTTCCATGTTCGAAAGTTTGACAGGCTCGCTCAGCACGTTCTTCCGTAAAGTCGGCGGCAAGGGCAAGAAACTGACCGAGGCCGACATTAAAGAAGGCCTCCGCACTGTTCGCATGTCGCTGCTTGAAGCCGACGTGGCGTTGCCGGTGGTTCGCGAGTTCATCGAAAAGGTGACGGCCAAGGCTATCGGCAACGATGTCCTGACCGCCGTCGATCCCTCCCAGCAGATTGTCAAAGTAGTTCACGACGAATTGATCGCCCTGATGGGACCGGTCGATACGCGTATCGCCTTCAAAACCGACGGCACTCCGACCGTGATTCTCATGGCCGGTTTGCAAGGCGCCGGTAAAACGACGACCTGCGGAAAGCTCGTCAATTATTTAAAGCGCCAAGGTTACAAGCCGCTGTTGGTCGCCGCCGATTTGCAGCGCCCCGCCGCCATCGAACAATTGAAGGTACTCGGCGAACAGTTGGACACGCCGGTGTTTTCGACGTCGTCTGAAGGCGCGGCTGGAATGGCTCCGCCGGATTTGTGCGCGAAGGCGATTGAATTCGCGAAGAGCAATAAGAATAACGTCGTGATCCTCGATACCGCCGGTCGTTTGCAAATCGACGAAGCGTTGATGAACGAATTGGCGCAGGTCAACGCGCGCACGAAGCCCGACGAAGTCTTCCTCGTCGTCGACAGCATGGTGGGACAAGACGCGGTTAATTCCGCGAAAGTCTTCAACGAAAAGCTGCCGGTCACGGGCGTGATTTTGACGAAACTCGATGGCGATTCGCGCGGAGGCGCGGCGTTGTCGGTGAAGTCGGTGACGGGCAAGCCGATCAAGTTTGTGGGTGTCGGTGAAAAGCTCGACCGCCTCGAAGAATTCCATCCCGAGCGCATGGCCACGCGTATCCTCGGAATGGGCGACATTGTCAGCCTCGTCGAAAAAGCGCAGGAAGTTCTCGACAAAGATCAAGCCGCCGCGTTCCAGGACAAGATGGTCAAGGATTCGTTGACGCTCGACGACTTCCTGACGCAGTTGCGCGCCGTGAAAAAGATGGGATCATTCAAAGATCTCCTCGGCATGATCCCCGGTTTTGCCGGGCTGAAGGAATTGGATTCGTCGGACGAATCATTCGCTACAGTTGAAGCGGTGATCTGTTCGATGACGAAAGAAGAGCGCACGAATCCGAGCATCATCGGCACCGCGCGCAAGAAGCGCATCGCCGCCGGTTCGGGTACGACGGTCAACGATGTGTCGCATTTGATGAAAGAATTCGAACGCGTTACAAAGCACCTGTCGAACTTCTCCAAAGCCGCGAATTTCATGAACAAGATGGTGCCGGGCGCAGCCGCTCCGGTGAAGGCAATGAGCACCGAACAGAAGAAGGCACTCAAGAAAAAACGCAAGGCAGAGAAGGCGAATAAGAAGAAGAATCGGAGATAGTGCGCGCAATGAAACTTTGGGAAAGTTAGTCGAAGATTAATTTGCTCGGAGATAGTAAAGAATGTCTGTCAATGACGACCCGAACTATTGGCTGATACGCATCGGCGGATTGATCATTGCACTCGTCGTCGTCGGAATAGCTGTGTATTTTTATTTAGAGCATCACGGTATTCATTTGTTTGTGGAAATTGACACAAGCGAGTTTTAAGGGCGCTCTTTCCCCTGTCACGGCCAGCATGGTGCTGAGTCGGGCGAAGCGAAGAGTAAGAAAGGCCAGGCTGGCCTGGATGCGGTGCGAAAAGCGCGCCGGTCCGAAGTGTGAAAGGAAACGAAGTGGTCAAGATTCGACTGCAAAAACTCGGTCGCAGAAACCGGGCATTCTTCCGTATCGTAGTGACGGACGTGCGCGTCAAGCGCCAGGGTGAATACCTCGAAAAGCTCGGACATTACGATCCGATTGAAACGAAGAAGGAAAAGCAGGTCCTCGTGAACATGGACCGCTACAACCATTGGATCAATCACGGCGCTCAGGCGACGGAAGCGGTCTCCAACTTGGTCCGCAAATTCGGTGGGATGCAGGGCGCGGCAGCAGCTGCACCGGCGGCCCCCGTTGCCGTTGCGACGAAGTAACTTGAATTTATGCGCATCGATATCGTGACCTTATTTCCCCGAATGTTCGAGGGGGTATTGAGCGAATCGATGCTGCGGATTGCTCAGGAAAAAAACATACTCCGCGCGGTGCTTGCCAATCCGCGTGACTTTACGACGGACCGCCATAAATCGGTAGATGACCGACCGTATGGAGGCGGGCCAGGCATGGTGTGGAAATGCAAACCGGTGATTGAGGCTGTGCGGCATGTACAAGCGCAGGAGCCTGAAACGCCGGGCCGGGTGTTGTTGATGTGTCCGCGTGGCAGAGTCTTCGATCAGGCTTTGGCGCGTGAACTGAGCCTGGAAAAGCGGCTGCTTCTGGTCGCTCCGCACTATGAGGGATATGACGAGCGCATCGTTGAGATACTGCACGCGGAGTGCATCTCAATCGGGCCGTTCGTACTGACGGGCGGAGAGCTTCCGGCGTTGGTGGTGCTGGATGCGGTGACGCGGTTGTTGCCCGGAGTATTGGGTGACGACACATCGGCGCATTACGAAAGTTTTTCACCGGGGAATGCGGGATTGCTGGAGTATCCGCAGTACACGCGCCCGGCGGAATTCGAGGGCCACACCGTGCCGGAGATACTGCTTTCAGGCGATCACGCAAAGATCGAAGCGTGGCGCAGAGAACAGTCGGAACGATTAACTCAGGAACGAAAAAAGACTTGTTGAATACCGGAGAAAAAATGTGGGGTCGCCCCTGCACCCGGCATTCAGCGCATAAAAAATTGAGAAGGAGCAGGCTATGTCAGTTCGTAAATTGATTGAAAAAGCAGAACAGAGCGGGATCAAAGTCGGTCGTGCTGAAAGCTTCACGATTGGTGATTCGGTTGAAGTGCATGTGAAGATCACGGAAGGCGAAAAAGAACGCATCCAGATTTTCAGTGGCATCGTCATCGCGAAGAAGGGTGCAACGATCAACGCGTCGTTCACCGTTCGCCGCTTGGTCGGCAACGAAGGCGTGGAACGCGTCTTCCCGATTCACAGCCCGTCGGTCGACAAAATCGACGTGAAGAAGAGCGGCAAGACTCGCCGCGCGAAGTTGTACTATTTGCGCGACCGCGTCGGCAAGGCCACTCGCTTGGCTTCCAAGGCGGAAAACTTGGTGAAGCCGCGCGCCAGCGCTGCCAAGCCGGCTGCCCCGAAAAAAGAAGAAGCGAAGAAGTAAGTCGGTTTGAGTCGTGCCGGGCCGTGACATCACGGCCCGGCACACACGCTCTGCTCATCAGTAATCGCACTCAGGGCTCACGACTATGCGTTTGCGCGTCTGTATTGTACTGGCGTCTTTGGCAGGTGCGTCAGGCTCGTTGCTTCTGACGGCGGACCTCTATCGCCGCTTGGGTGAAGCTGAACGCGCAATGCACGGCACCGCATCGGGAACGCCGGTTTTCAGCATGGCTCACGTGCTGGGAAACGCGGGACTCTGCGTGATGTTCCTGGCGATTGCATTGCTTGTTCTTGCCGATTCGAAACAGGTTGAATCACAGACCGCCTCAGAAATTGAACGCGTGTCGGATGATGTCGGAGTTCCTGAAGCAGTCGAAGCCGTTGAGACGCTCCCTGATCATGAGCCTGCGGTTTCGGACATGATTGAAATTCCCATCCCGCCACCTGATCATCCCGCCGCACCCAAAGTTCCGTTCCGCCCTGCAAAAAACATTTACATCGTTCAAGCACCTCCGCCTTCATCGGCGATGAACAGTGTTGTTGATGTCACCGAGCAGATCGAAACGCCGATTGCGCTGAGCGAAACCGAATTTCAGCGTGCGGTTGTGTTTGAAAAAGTGTTCCAGGAACAAGGCGAGGTACCAGTGGCAACGCCGATTGAAAGCGAATCGAAGATCACAGAAGCGGTTGCGTACGATCCGAACCAGCCGAAAACATAGGCGATTCATTGGTACGTTTTCTGTTTCGTCTGGAATTATGTGTGACAGCGTGACCCATCTGGAATCAATCACATGAGCCCGATTACACATGCTTTGGTGGGTTGGGTGGTTGCCACTGCGGATACGAAAAATACGTCGCGCGAGCGGGCTTTGATTACGCTTGCGGGCGTCGCCCCGGATTTGGATGGACTGACAATTGTCGCGGAGTGGGCGTCGCGCTATACCTCTTCGCCGGTAACGTGGTGGTCTGATTATCATCATGTCTTTTGTCACAATATTGGATTCGGTCTGGTACTGATCGCGCTGGGCGGTGTACTTTCAAAACGACGTATCTCGACTGCGTTCTGGGTCTGCATTGCGTTTCATCTTCATTTACTCTGCGACGTGTTGGGTAGTCGGGGGCCAGCGGGAGAGATATGGGAGGTGCCGTATGGACTTCCGTTTTCGCGAGCCGGGACGATTGCATGGAGCGGGCAATGGCCGCTAAATGGCTGGCCGAATTTCGTCGTGACAGCGCTGTGCGTTTGGCGCACGATGATGCTTGCGCGTAAGCGCGGGTATTCGCCGCTCGAGATGATTTCAACCCGCGCAGATGCGGCGTTTGTTGGGACGTTGCGGCAGCGTTTTGGAACGCCGCAGTAGCACGATCACCCTCTTCAGGCGGTTCTAACATGCGTCGAGTACAGGTGATTTTCGCGGCATTCGTTTTGATGGCCGCGTCAGCGTTTTCAGGTGACGCGGTGGCTCCGGATTTTGGGATGCCAGCGACTGGGATTTATAATTCTGACCTGCTCAGTTTTGACGAAACGATGACCGGTTTCATGAAGCGCAATGCGATCCCCGGCGGGTCGTTCGCGCTGGTTCAAAACGGAAAATTGATTTACGCCCGCGCGTATGGATTCGCGGACCGTGACGCGAAAACGCCTGCTCAACCGACGACTCTTTTTCGTCTAGCCAGCGTCTCGAAACCGATCACGGCTGTTGCGATCATGACGCTGGTCGAGGCGAAGAAACTGAACCTCGATGCGAAGGTGGTCGAGCTGTTGGGGATCGATCCGTTTTTTCGAATTCCATTTCAAGTAGACGCTCGGGTGCGTGACATCACCGTACGGCATTTGTTGCAACACTCCAGCGGCTGGGATCGTACGAAAAGCGGCGACATCATGTTCAAGCATTTTCAAATCGCCGAAGACATGGGCATTGCGTCGCCGCCAGATCACGCGTCGTTGTTGCGCTGGGGGTTTGGTCGGCCGCTTGATTTTGCCCCAGGAACAAAGTTCGCGTATTCGAATTTCGGCTATTGCGTCCTGGGACGAATCATCGAAAAAGTATCCGGACAACCTTATGAAGCATACGTAAAAGAACACGTGCTGGGGCCGATGGGAATTCGGGGGATGCGAATTGGCGGCGCTCGGGCACGTGAGCGCGTTGAGAACGAGACGGCGTATTACGACGCGAAGAATCAAACGGTAAAAAATGTTTTTTCGGAGGACGGTCCGGAGTTGGTGCCGGTTCAATACGGATTCAATTCGACTGGCACGATGGACGCGCACGGCGGCTGGATCGCGTCAGCGGTGGATATGGCTCGGTTTGCGGCAGCGCTGGATCACCCCGGCGAACACCCGGTCATCAACGCAGAATCATCCGCGCACATGATCGAGCGCCCGGCGAAACCGCTCGGAGTGAAAGGTGACGGAACGTCGGCCGATGTTTTCTATGGACTGGGCTGGAATGTTCGGCTCGTGGATCGCGCGGGAAAGGCCAACGTTTTTCACTCCGGCGCAATGCCGGGAACGTGGACGTTGCTGGTGCGACTGGCGAACGGGCGCTCGTGGGTGGCCTTGTTTAATCAACGTCTTGAGAACACAACGAAGGATAACATCGACACGTTGCTCCACGCTGCTGCTGCAAAAGTAAAAACATGGCCGACTGATGATCTGTTCGGCTCGTTTCCATAAACGACGAGTCGTACGCGGTGTATTCCATAGTCTTCAATCACCCTTGGAAATAAACATGAAAACGCTCACGTATCCGGTCCGCCATGCCGTTTTGTTCGCAGTGCTTTTTGCTCTGTCAGTGTTGCCACTGGCGCGGGTTTCAGCGCTTGAAATGGAAATTGAAACAAAGCCTGCGGACCCGTTTTTTGCGAAATACAATCCGCGCAAAGCGCCGACGTATTCCGATCTGCTGTTGAAGGAAGGTGACCGGTTGGCCATTGTCGGTGATTCGATTACCGAACAGAAAATGTATTCGCGCATCATTGAAACGTATCTGACCGTCTGCGTTCCGGAGCTGAATATTGACGTGCGTCAATACGGCTGGAGCGGCGAAACAGCGGACGGATTTTTGAAGCGTATGAAGAACGATTGCCTGCGTTTCAAGCCGACGATTGCGACGACCTGCTACGGTATGAACGACTATCGTTACAAGCCGTTTGAAGAAGCGATTGGCAAAGCGTACCGCGACAAGTACGACGAAATTGCGCGCGAATTCAAAGCGGCTGGAGCGCGGATGGTATTGGGTTCGGCGGGCTGCGTCGGAAAAGTTGCGAGCTGGGTGAAGACTGCCGCGGGAACGTTGGAAGACCATAATGTTAGCCTGTGTGAAATGCGAAATATTGCGTTGGATGTCGCGACGAAAGAAGACGTGCGATTTGCTGACGTGTATTGGCCGATGCTGAAAGCCGGATTCGATGCGCGGAAAAAGTACGGCGAAAAATACAACGTCGCCGGAAACGATGGCGTTCATCCGGGCTGGGCCGGGCACACAATCATGGCCTACGCATACCTCAAAGCGCTGGGATTGAAAGGCGATGTTGGGACGTACACGCTCGATTTGAAAGCCGCATCAGCCACGGCAACGCCCGGGCATACAGTCGATTCCTTCAAAGACGGAACGCTCACGATCACGAGCAAGCGCTATCCGTTCTGCGCGACGGGCGACGTTGCGAGCGATGGGTCGATTCGCTCGGCGATGACGCTTGTCCCCTTCAACGAAGACTTGAATCGCCTGGTGCTGGTCGTGAGCAATGCGCCCGCGAAAAAATACACGATCACGTGGGGCGCTGGATCGAAACAGTATTCTTCTGAAGAGCTGGCGAGGGGCGTTAATCTGGCCGCCGATTTTGCTGTCAATCCGTTCTCCGGAGCGTTCGAAAAAGTGGATAAGGCTGTGATCGCGAAGCAGTCATTTGAAACGAAGCAGATCAAAACCATCTTCCACGGCAAAGAAGGCAAAGCCGACATGGAAGGCGCGGCGAAGTCAACCGAAGCCGAACGCGCGCCGCTGGCAGCTGCAATTCGCGCGGCGATGGTACCGGTCACACACACGATCAAGATCGAGGCCGAGTAAGTCGCTGCGATGATGGCTATCGTCACGTCGACTGTTTATGATCAGTTGAGGTTGTGTTGTGCGATTTTCTGATAGACATGTGTGTGCGTCTCCTTGTACCTGCGTGTCTCAACACGCGACATACATACAACGCGCGAAAAATGCGGTTTGAACACAGGTGTGTCTAAATGAAGTGAAATCACCTCAAAAGACGTGAACGTACGATAAATCCCAAAACGTAACGGCGTTTTGTCATGACAGCTTTATGCAAACACATGACAGAATGCAGGGCGGCCCGCCCGCGCATCACGAAAACGCACCGGAATCTCATTCCATTCCACTTTTAAAAACAGGAGGACATCACAGAACCTTAATATTGGCGGCTCGACATTTGTTTGAATTCTGGCGGCATGAATTGAATCGGCAAGAGTTGCTGAGTGAAACCGCATGGACAATCACTGGGACTTGGTGTGTCGCGTTTTTTGCGATCTTAAAAATGAGTGCCATGGATATGCTTCGTGCTGTTGTGGAACCCATGCGGCCAGGTGACTGGAGGAAGGACCGATGATGCTCGAATTTCGATCGGAGTTTATTCAGAATCTGGACGCACATGGAACTGAGTGGACAAAGTTGAT
>JBAXUS010000122.1:0-18584 GCA_037129555.1 Planctomycetota bacterium | reverse complement strand
TACATTATAGAAGATGTAGAATTGATTTTATGGAGTATTGACTTGTTTCAAGTTGATTTTTTAAAAATTATAAGCAGAAGGTTCGCAGCGGTTGAAATTCAGAAACAAAATAAAAAACCCCCTGAACCGTTTTCACGGCAGGGGGTTTTAGATGGTGCCAAAACCCAGAGTTGAACTGGGGACACCCGCATTTTCAATGCGGTGCTCTACCAGCTGAGCTATTTTGGCACGACCGACTGAGATGTTTTACAGAAATTTCTCAGGAAGTCAAGAACGGTTTGCGCTTCCTGCGAAGTTTTGTGAGCACACCGCTAAAATTTGTTCACACGCCGGGAGCGTGAGAGGCTTCGCATCACGATTGTACTGAATTGAGTCGAGTCAAGAACCTTGCACGGAATGTTGAATTCATCGGAAATGAGATTCAGGCTAATAAAAGAAGCGTCCGATAATATATCGCGCCATTGTAATTCTATTATGGTGCATATCGTTTCGAGCCAACCAAACCGATGGTGCATTTTGAAAATAATTCATCGCAACATGATAATAATCAAGTAGATATGGGTGTGCATGACCTCAAAAACAGTGCACGACACACGTGCCTAGAATAACTGAAAAATATGCATAGGGACCGTTTGACACATCGTGCAAATGTGGAATAATTGTGTTTGGACGTAGGGGACACCACGATGATTCAGTCTATTTCAGTGCAAGAGTTCAGTTCGGTTACGAAAGCGCGATTTGGCGTACCGTACTCGGACACGAAAACGAACGCCGTGCGTAGCGGGGTTCAGCGCCAGGCCACGCGGCCCGCAGTGATCTCGAAGGCTTCTGCATCCGGGATCGTCCCGGCCGTCACTGAACGTGACGCGGTGCAGACCGAAGAGGCGCGGTTGTTGGCGATCGACGTGCGGAAGGCTCAAGGCGGTGACGCCGCAGCCATGACGCGCTTGATCGAAGGCAATCGGACGTGGGTTCGCGCGATTGCGTATTCGGTGTTGAGCGATGCTCATCTCGCAGAAGACGCGGCCCAGGAAGTCTGCGTCCGAGTGGTCAAGCATGTGGCCGGATTGGAATCTGCGGAAGCGTTCCGACCGTGGATTTATCGGATGACCCGCAACGTTGCGCTTTCGATGGCGCAACGCCGCGAACGGGCACCCCAGCCCATGGCTCTCGACAGCGAGGCGATGCGCGAGGGTGGGCGGATTACGGTAGACAGCAACTCGTCCACCGAGTTGGATGAAGGCGAAAAAGTCGGAACGATTTTGGAAGCGATCGACAAGCTTCCGGACATCTATCGCGAAGTACTGGTTTTGAAGCACGTGCAGGAACTCAGTTACGCCGAAATGTCGTCTGTGTTGGGTGTCAGCGTCAAGTCGCTGGAAGTCCGCTTGGTCCGCGCGCGCAAGATGCTGCAAGAGAAATTGGGGAGACGGTTCGACAGAGGCCGAAAACGCGATCCGCGCGACGATAAAGCCTCTGCATAAACCACATTCGACGGCTCATTGAAAAATGGGCCGTTGTTTTGGGACTATAAAAGAGAGCTTGGATTTTCGACTGCCATGCGTTTAAACCTGCATTCACCTAGCCCCCAGCGACACGACGCGGACAGTCACGACTGCGAGCGCGTGGCGGTGCTGATCTCGCGCCAGATTGACGGCGAATTAGCCGCGAACGACGCGCATGATTTACGCATGCACTTGGCCGTGTGTGCGGCCTGCCGGTTTGCCCTCGACGCTCAAACATCGCAGTCGAAAATGTTGTCCGAAAGCCTTAGCGCGTTGTGGCAAAAAGAAGACGCTGCTGCGTTGAAAAAAAAAGAAGAAGCCTGTCGTGAAGCGGCCCGGAATCGCCCACGAATTTCAAGATCAGCTGTCTGTGCTGCGCTCGCCGCAAGCATCTTATTTTTCGCAGCAACGGTGAGCGCGCCCAGTTCCGATACACATGCACCCACTCTCGCTGCACCCCAGCCCATGATCGAAAAAATCGCCGCTCCACAAATCGATGACGCACCGCTCGCCATCGACGTCGAAATCGCTGATGTCGCTGACGACGTTCTGATTGAAACGGATGTGGAAACAGGTCGAGACGTACCAACATTAGCAGTCGCGAAGATCGAACCCGAAGCCGTCGTCCCGGCGAAAATCGAACAACCGGTTGCTCCGCAGGAACACACGACGCTTGCATTTCTCGCGGCCCCCGTTGCGCCGAAACTGCTCCCTGGAATTGTACTGACATATTCGGGACTCAACGCAAATTCGACCTCAGAAAGTGGGCGAGTCACGATTCTCGGCGACGTGCTGAATGGCAAAGCCATCGTGCGCATCGAAACGGCGCGCGGAGAGATCATCGAAGCGGCGCAAGCGGATGTAAACGACGTGCTTGTCGAGCCGCACCGGGCGGCAGCGAAACGGTTGCTCAGCGCGTGTGGAGATGCACGTGTCAAGCAGCACGTGGAACACGCGATTCAAAAAACGCGCTCGGAATGATGTGAAGCGACATCATCACGCGTTCACACTCGCCCTTCATTTCTCATCAACACATTGAAACATCCCAGCCTCAATGCTCTTTGTCCCGGACGCTCCGAAGCGGATATCGAGTGTCGGCTCCACGTTTGTAGCGTCGGCTTTGAAGCGGAGGTGGTGTGCGCCTTTTTGCAGAGAGATCGGGATGTAGCGCCAGTCGTTTGTGGCTGGGATGATTTGCGGTTTGCCATCGATGCTGAGCGTGATCGACATCGGCGAACGGATTTGGAATTGGTAGCTTTCGTTCGCCGGGACGTCGAACCAGGCATCTAAGGTGCAGCGGTGATTTTTTTGCAGGCCGGCGCTGGCGAGCCATTTCGCGTCGCGCGTCGGCTCGACAACTTTGACAGTGCCGTCATCGAGTTCCAAACGCAGGCCTTTGCTCGTCGCGGCGGGGTCCTTGGATTGAGCCGAGAAACTCTCGAGACCTACGACCACCGTGACCCGCTGACTTTGAGCCGCGACGATTTCGCCTGCATCTTTGTATCCGAACGCTTGGAGCTTCACCGTCCCGGGGCCAATAGATTGTGTCGGGATGTCGAGCTCGCCGGACGATCCGGCGATGCGTCCCACCGCGCGACCGTTCGAGTACACATCGATCAGCGTCGCGCCAGGCATTTGCGCCGAAACACGAATCGTTTCGCCCCATGTGGCTGTGGGTTTCTCGGTGGTGAGCGCAACACTGTTGCCGTGGTTTTGGAATGAGACGCCGAACGCGCGGCGGTTCCTCGATTCGATCGGACCGGCGAGAATGCTGACGAGTTCGATGTCGTGATGGCCATCGCAATATGCGGCGGTGTCTATCACAACATTTTCACCGGGCTTCAGGGTGTGCGTTCGAATTCCGTCAATGAAAAACTCAAGCGCACTCAAGCCGTCTGTTGTTTGCAGCGACGGGCGTAAGGTGATCGTACCTTTCACTGTGTCGCCGGGATTGACGCCGAATAGGAACGCGAATTCCCGGCTCTTCCATGGCGCACAAAGCGGGTCACCCACGACAATTAATTGGTACGGGCCGGAGACGGATTGGTAGAACGATTCGGCCAGTGTGCAGCCGCGCGCGTAATGGAGGTGGATGAACGGCGTCGGGAATTTTTGTTGCAGCGCGAAGGGTTCCTGGACCGCGCCGCTGGTGCCGGAGGCGCCGAAACGCATGAACGCCGTACACTCCGTTTGGCTGCGATGCTGAGCCAGTTCGCCGCCGCAGCTGGTCAAATGTTCGCAGATTGCGCCGGGCAGAATCGTGCTGCCGGACGCGGCGAAATCGAAGTCAGCGATGCCCACCATCGCGCCCATCACATCCGATTTTTTCTGCGGCAATTTACCTTCGAGAATCTCGGCTTTCACCCCGGCGGCGTTGAGTTGTTTGACCGCTGACGTGAACGCCCAACGGCGCGTCTTTGATCGGACGTCACCGTTGACCATGTAGTAAATCGTCCCGGCTGGGCGTGTGCAATCGGCCTCAACCGAACGGTGCAGATCGTGCAAGGCTTCGGGCACCGACGTGCCGCGCCCACTGGTGACAGCCAACATCGTCGAGAGCAAATAATGGTCGCCTTGCCCGTCGGCTGCTATTTCACCTGTGGGTGTCCACGCATACGACGAACGGAATCCGTGCTCGGGCAGCGTCGTGATCGTGACTTGTTCGAGCTTGGCGAGCGCGTCTTTAAAATCCTGGCGTCCGCGCATCCCGGCGAAATCTTCGTCCTCGCGCGTGTGGTACGCATTGAACCAACCGGCCGCAATGGCAGCGTTCAGCGCGACCATGGCGTCGTCGAATTTTTTCAACCGGGAAAGGCAGCACGCGCGGTTGTACTGGATGTCATAATTCTTCGGATGCGCTTTGGCGAGGTCCTGCAAAATGGGCAACGCGGCGTCGTGCTTTTTTTCCTTGGCGTTGAGCAGAATCTGCGCTTCAACATAGCGCTTTTGCTCAGCCTCGGTGAGCGCTTCATCCTGCGCCAGCGCAGTCCAGCGCATGTACCGATTGACGTTGAGTTGGAGGTATTTGATGTCCTTGGCCATCACGCGTTCGTGCAAATACGTCAGCGACGTGATCGACGCGGTGCGCGTGAAAACCTGCGGAAGTTTGACGCCTTTTCCATCAGCACTGGTATCGACAGCGTAAGGCATGTCGGCAGAATAAATGACGTAATCGATCTGCGGTTTCAAATGGCGGTCGTCGATGAATTTCAACACGGGTGCCAAGATTTGTTCGCGGAACGTGTTGATGTCGATGGTCTCAAAATTCGGAACGTGATCGAGGTACAGCACGTGATTCGGAGGGACACCGCGCAACAGAATGTACTCATTCGCGACGGCCAGCGATGCCCAGCTTTGTGAATTGACGACCAGCACAACATTCTGCGGCCCGCCTCCGGCGAAGGCAAGTTGGGCGGTTGTGATTAAAAAGAAGAACGCGAGAAGGGCCGGGATGCGTTTCATAGGATGGACCTTTTTGAACGTTAGAAGGACAGATCGTAATGCCTTATTGATGCCATTACACCGGGGTGAGTCAAGGCCTCGCGATTTGTCAACGATGACCACATATTCTCAATGCTGTCGGTAATTTTCGCATGCCGCTCGATAAAAAACGCTGCAATGACACCATGCATGTGCATGCTGTTTTAATTAGTTATCGCGGAGTGTTTTAAGATGCTATTGCGACGGAAGGAAAAAAAGTAATGGGCAGAGAGGGATTTGAACCCCCGTATCCTTTCGGAGACAGATTTACAGTCTGTTGCCTTTGACCGCTCGGCCACCTGCCCATTTCTTGCTCCCGCCTGTTTTGGACGGGACAAACAGTATTTCACATCGCGTTAAGAAATCAAGTGCCACCGCGTAAAATTCTCGGGATTTCCGTCGAAAGTGCTCGAATCGTCGAGCAAACAGCGAATTTTTCGTCTTTACGTGACCCTTTCCGTCATGAGGGCGGGTGCTATAGGCTGAATCGTATCCATTCACTGAGCGTATTTCAATAGACACCGTTCGTGTGGCACGTCGCTCCGCGTCGTGATTCGAAAACTTTTACGACGCGGAGCGTCGTGCCACAATGACAGCACAACAACGCCCTGCTGAAAGACACTCTACGTTGCAGGGGTACTGCTCCTTGGCACCGGCGCGGTTGATGATAGACTCCTTTTAAGTGATCGTGTACTCGCTCAAATTTCGGAGCCGAATGTAACCACCATGCGTCCAGGTCCCCTGATCTTTCCATGCTTTATCGCGCTGTTTTGCGTGGCCGCGTTGGCACCGTGGGTGCCGTATGCGGCGCATGTGGCGTTTGCCGGGATGGTGGTACTGCTGCTGGCTATGGTAGTAGAACGCATCGTGCTGGGACGGACGACGTTTCGTGCGGAGCGCCGGGGTGTCAGCGCGTTGTCATTGAACGAAGAGCAACTCCTGCCGCTGGTCGTCTCCAGCGATTCCCCGCGTGCGTTGAACATCACCGTCCGCCAGATGTGGCCGCATGTCATTGAAGCGCGATCCTCGACGTTGACGGGCGTGTGTTCGCCGGGTGAAACGCTGCGGCTCGATTTCAAAATTCGCAGCATTGAACGCGGCAAAGAAAAACTGCCGGCCCCGTATGTGTCGGCGACCTGCCTGGGTTTGGCTGAGCGCATTGTTTCCATCGGGACGGAATCGGAGCTGGATGTTCTGCCGAATTTGCGCGCGGTGCGGCGGCTGCACGCGCAACTCAATCAATTTATTTTGCGCGGACTGGGTACTCGCGCCGCTGCGAAATTGGGTAAAGGTCGCGAGTTTGACCGGCTGCGCGACTACCACAACGACGATGATTTTCGTGACATCAATTGGAAAGCGTCCGCCCGGCACAACAAATTGATCGTCCGCGAATTCCGCACGGACCGATCGCAGGACATTCTCGTCTGCGTGGACCGAGGGCACCGCATGGCCGCGCGGGCCGGGCACATCACCAAAGTCGATCACGCCATCAACGGCTCGGTGCTGCTCTCGTACATTTGCAACCGCATGGAAGACCGCATGGGCATGTTGTCGTTCGGCGCGGATGTGGAACGGGGCATCGGTCAAGGCCGGGGTATGTCGCACATGCGCCAGTTGACAGCGTTCGCGACGGGCGTTCAGGCCGATTACATTCACACCGATTATCTCGCATTGGCGGCACATGTGCGGCGGCGGCTGCGGCATCGGTCGTTGATTTTAATCATGACCGATTTGCCTGAAACGGGTGGGCGCGGTGCGCTCGTTAAAGCGGTGCGGCTGCTCACACCACAGCATCTTCCGCTCATCGTGATTTTGTCCGACCCGGCGCTGGAAGCGTCTGCACATTTTAAACCGGCGAATAAGAAAGAGCTCTGCCGAACTCTTGTGGCTCATGACGTGTGGATGGAGCGGCGGCAAACGATTCTGGAATTGCAGCGCTACGGAGCGATGGTCGTAGACACGACACCCGAGGATGCGGGCATTGATGCGATCAATGCGTACATTGACGTGAAGCGCCGGCAACTTCTTTAATGCGATGGTGTGATGGGTGGGGCATGATGAGCGACAATTTTGTTTTGATTTCATTTGAAAAAGACGATACGCTGAAAACCGTGAAAAAGATTATTGCCATCATCCTTCTTGCCGCGCTGGCTGGATGCAAGTCCACCAGCCCCGAGCACAAGAAGATCGAAGCCCTCGCCAAGCGTAATCCTCTGGACATGGCCAATGAGGACGCGCAGCTCGTTCTCTTGCCTAAATCAGACAAGAAGCCGCAGTACCCCAAAGTCCCGACCGTCAACGCCAAAGACGCGTCGTTCGTCTCGGGAAAAGGTTCAAAGATTTATCATTTGCGCAGTTGCGAGTACGTCGGAAAAGTGGATTCGCCGATCGGCTTTGGATCGTCGGACGATGCCGAACGCTCCGGACGCCTGCCGTGCGAATTTTGCAAACCGCGCGAAAATGCAAAGTAGGAATTACCAATCATCGATGCGATCTAGGGAGATTCCATGCCAGCCGTGAAAACGATTCAACGTGTTGTGTTGTCAATGCTGCTCGCCGCTGTGTCCGGAATTCAATGGGCCGATGCCGGCGAACCCGTTTCGCCGAAACCGACCGGCACGACGCCTGCCGCGAAGCCCGAGGAATTGCCGGAGCTGCCGCGCGCGCCGTTGGAAGACGGGGTCTTCATGCAAACTGGCGACACGAAAATCATGCTGAAGGATGTCGATAAAATCCTATTGCTGATGTTGACGGACGAAAAGAAACGCTATCCGAAAAACACGCCGTCGGCCGACCGCATTTTACAAGGCCGAGTCGAGATCGCGCAAAATCTGCTGCTGAAAACGCTGATCATGAACTACGCAGCGGAGCACAAACTGTCGTCGACGAGTGATACCGTCGACCGCTTCATCGATCTCAAACGTTCCGAGTTGCAACGCCAGGGAACGTCGTATGAGCAGATGCTAATTGACGAAGGCTGGAGTGATGCCGAGTTCCGCAAGTTCTGGAGCGCGAAGCTGGCCATCGAACGCTATGCATCGGAGAAATTGACCAAGGAAGAATTCGAAGCGTTCTTCAATCTGAACAAGGACGCCCTTCCCCTCCGAAGCGCCGCGCATATTTTGTATCAATATACGAAGGCCGACGCTGCGCCGCGAACCTTGAAGCGGACGCAAGAAGAAGCGCGGAAGATGGCCGAGGATACTCTCGCAAAATTGAAAGCGGGAACAAGCTTCGCCGAACTCGCTCAAACCAGTGACGAAGACAAGAACAAAGCCAGCGGCGGGCAGCTCGATTTCTTTCCATTAAAAGGCGAGAAGGCTATGGTCGAAGCATTTGGCAAAGCGGTGTACGCGCTGAAGAAAGTCGGCGACCTCGCGGACGTGGTAGAATCTCCGTTCGGTTTTCATGTGATCAAATTGACGGGCATGCGTGATGACGAGTACAGAGTCGATCTGCGCCGGTATCTGGTCTCTCAGAAATTCAACGAACTGCTGCAACCTGTCATGATCAAAACGATGGAAGCCGCGAAGTTCAATTCGGCATTGACTAAAATCGAAAAGTAATACCTTTCACACGATACCGATTACCACTTGAAAGCGGATTGAATGAAATCGAAAATCTCACAGAAAGCGTCGCGGTTTACTGAGTCGGTCATCCGAGAAATGTCGCGGTTGTGCGCCAAGCATAATGGCGTGAATCTGGCCCAGGGCTTCCCCGATTTTCCTGCACCGCAGGCTATCAAGGATGCAGCGAAGGCTGCGATCGACAGCGACAAAAATCAATACGCGATCACCTGGGGCGCGAAAGCGTTTCGCGATGCGCTGGCTGAAAAAACAAAGCGCTTCACCGGTATTGAAATTGATCCCGAGCGCGAATTGACGGTCTGCTGCGGTTCGACTGAAGCGATGATTTCAGCGCTGCTGGCGACTGTCGATCCCGGCGATGAAGTGATCGTCTTTGAACCGTTTTACGAAAACTATGGACCCGATTGCATCCTCTCAGGCGCGACGCCGGTCTATGTAAAATTGAGTCCGCCGGATTGGAATTTCAACCGCGACGAATTACGCGCAGCGTTTTCGTCGAAGACCAAAGGCATCATCGTCAACACCCCGCACAACCCGACTGGAAAAGTGTTCACGCGCGAGGAACTGGAATTCATCGGCCAGCTTGCGATCGAACACGACGCGCTGATTTACACCGACGAAATCTACGAGCACATCGTCTACGAACCCAACACGCACGTGTACCCGATGACGCTCCCCGGTCTGCGCGAACGGACGGTGATGATCAGCGGCTTGAGCAAGACATTCAGCGTTACCGGCTGGCGGTTGGGCTACTGTATCGCCCCGCCGGAGATCACCGCAGCGATCCGGAAGGTCCACGATTTTCTGACGGTCGGAGCGCCTGCGCCGTTGCAAGAAGGCGCGGCTTCAGCCCTGCGATTCGCGCCGGAGTATTACGGCCATCTCGGCGGTTTTTATGCGGAGCGGCGCAGCTTGATGTTGAACGTGTTGAACGACGCGGGCTTCACCTGTTTCGCTCCGCAGGGCGCGTACTACGTGATGACCGAATACCCGGACATCGGCATTCACGACGACGTTGAATTCACGCGGCACTTGATCGAAAAGATCGGCGTCGCGTGTGTACCGTGTTCCAGTTTCTATCGCAAGGGAGCGGTCGAAGCGAAGAAGATGGTGCGCTTCGTCTATTGCAAAAAAGACGAGACGCTGCATGAGGCTGGTAAACGCTTGAAGAAGTTGACGAAATAATTGAATCAACTGACTTGACGCGCGTCACTAGTTTGATAGAGTGGTACTTCCTTCGAGTTTGGAGGCGTCGATTTGGGGCCAGGCCCCATGCAACGGGTGGAGACGAACCTGGTCAGGGCGAAAGCAGCAGCCATAAGACTTTTAATCCGTGTTCGTGGATCACCTGGCCCCTCTTCGATGCCTCTAAACTCAAAACAGCCGCTCGGTCATCGAGCGGTTTTTTTGTGCCCGGACAGCGGCTAAACAACAGCTGGGTCCACGGCCACAATGCCGAGTGGCGCATAGCGGACGAAATCCCGTGCGTTGAACGTCAAAATATACGATTGAAGTCGGCTAGACATTACGATAAAAACTGAAAGGAAGTCTCGGTGTGCGTTAGTCTACGTCAGTATGATCCATGTCATTTGAGCCGATGCGCTGAGTCGTGGGGAGCAGAATTCGAGCATGAAAGAAGACAGGCGTAAATCCGTCCGTGTGCAGTGCACCGCCGGTCTGGCGATCCTGCGTGCCGGCGGTTCGCCCCCGATTACGTGCAAACTGCTGAACCTCAGTGAGGGTGGCTGCCGTCTTGGCATTGAAGCCAAAGACGCTGGCATTTGGACCAAGATCAACAAACCCAACATGCTGATGGAATTGTTGCTCTCCTCCCCGCCGCATCTCGACCGCTTTATTGTGTCCGCCGATATTCGCAACGTTCGCCCTGCCGAACATCAGGGCATCGAACTGGGTGTCCAATTCCGCAGTATGGAACCCAAGCGTTGTGGTATCATTCGTCTGGCGCTTTTGAAACTGGCGACAGAACGGCTGCGCAGCGGCTCCGGAGTTATCCCCGGCGACACCCTTGCCGCAGCAGCAGCGGCAGCCACTGAAGAAGCTGAAATAAAAGCGCGGCAGTCCAGCGCCAAAGGCACCGCCGTTGTCGCGCCCGCCGAACTTTCCGCAGGCTCAAGCAAACGCTCCGCGACGGCCATGACGCCGCGCGATGTCGCGATGGGCAGCGCCTCTCGTAATTACTGGCAGGACCCGTTCCAGGGCAAACGTGTCGGCGAAGTGCTTGTCCGCATGGGCAAATTGTCCCAGGAACAAGTGGATGCCGCCGTCGAAGAAGCGCGTCTTTCGCGCGAACGCTTCGGCCAATACCTCGTCAAGCGCGGCGTCGTCACAGCCGCTGAATTGTGTCGCGCACTGGCGCTTGCTTCCGGCATGCCAACGACCGATTTGAAGGACGCGAACATCCGCCGCACGTTCCGCGAAATCTTTCCGATCGATGTCATGAAGCGCTACGAATTCATCCCATTTGATGCCAGCGAAAAAGTCGTCTGCATCGCCACGGGTTCACCGTTTCCGGAACCGGTGTTGAAGGAAATTAAAGAACTGACGAAGAAGCGTGTCGAAGTCTTTTTGGCCGACGAAGAGATGGTGCTTCATCTCATTAATAAGACGCCCGAAGACACCGCGAACGAAACCGGTAATTTGAAAAACAGGCGCTTCCCGCGCTTCAACATGCCGCTGCCCGTGACGTACTGGTTCTGCACGGCAGGCGGCGAACGCCTTGAAGATATCAGCTACACCGGCCAGACGATCAACATCGGCGAAGGCGGCTTCCGCATCGAAGGCCCGCCCACCGATTTCGGTCGGATGGGCGACGTCCAAGCGTACGGACTCTACGTCCACATGTCAGTGAAATTCCCGCCGCACGAATTCACCGCGCTGTGCAAACCGGTTTACGTTTTCGAAAAAGAGACCGTCGAAGTCGTCCACTTCCCGCTGGAACTCGGACTCGCGATCATGGACATCTCGGCATCGAGCAAACAGCAACTGCTGGATGTGTTGGAGATCGTCAAGAAATTGACGAATGCGACGTCGGTGTAAGTAGCTCACATCACGACGCGCCGCCACACGTGTTGTTGTCGAGGAGTCATCCATGAGATTGCGAACGTCGCTGGTTGTATTGCTCAGTGCTATGGCATTGCTGCTCCCGCTCTCCGAGTGCTGGGCTGCTGATGATCTGTCTCAAGCGCTTGACCACTCCGCCATCAAAGGTGGACTGTGCACTGTGATCGGGCCGACTGACGTTGTTCTGGCTGCCAAGCTCGCGAAGGAGCGATCTTTCCTCGTCAATTGGTTGTCTCCCGACGCAGAAAAAGTCAGCCAGGCTCGCGGCACGTTGCTCGCGCAAAACTTATATGGTCTCGTGACGGTGGAAGAATTGCGCGGTGGCAAACTGCCTTACGCGGACAATCTGGTTTCGATCCTGATCGTGCTGGATTCCGCTTTGTGTTCTGAAGCAGAATGTGTGCGCGCGTTAAGGCCCGGCGGCGAACTTCTCGTCCGCAACGGTGCGGGATTCAATAGCAGTATTAAACCCCGGCCCGCTGGCATGGATGAATGGGGGCAGTGGCGTCACGCGGCGGATCGCAATCCGGTTTCCAAAGATACTTTAGTGGATGTACCTCGGCGTCTTCAATGGCTTTCGCTTCAAGGCAAGGACGCCAAAGACACCAAGGAGATGGTCTCGGCGAACGGTCGGAATTTTTATCTTGTCGGGCGCAATATCCAGGCGCGCGACGCGTTCAATGGCCTGCCGCTTTGGGAATTCCCCATTGATCCCAAATGCACCGCCGTTGCCGCCGGCCAGAATGTGTTCTTTGTCTCCAAGACCGAATTAAAATGTGTGGATGCCTCGACGGGCAAACTGAAGCGCACGTACAGCGCGGCTGAAACGCCGAGCACGATTCTGCATGTCGAAAACCCGCAGGACCCCGAAGGCCTGCTGATCACAGCTGACTCGAAATCGGTTCACGCCATCGCTGTCAGTACCGGAAAAGTGTTCTGGGACTACAAAGCGGATGTTCCGCGCGGGTTGAGCATCGGCGAAGCGGGTGTGTATTTCGTCAATGGCGATCCGAAATCGGACGCGTCGGCCACCATCGTGGGATTGGAATTGTCGACAGGCTCCAAACGCTGGGAGACAAAGGATCTACCCTGGGCAAAGAGCTGTTACCGCTGTTGCGTCGGCAATGGCATGGTGATTTTTGAGACTGGCCGCTTCGCTGTGCCGTATCACATCATCGGCGACAAAAACACAAGCACGGGTATTCATTTCGTCGACGCCCGCAGCGGCAAACTCGTCAAGGATTACGAGTACAAACCCGCCATGCGGCACGATGAAAACGCCCGCGCGTTTATCGTCGGCGATAAGTTCGCTGTACATCAGGTCGAGAAAGACAAAGCAACGAATAACTTGGTGCTTTTCGGTAGCGACGTCAACAAAGCCCCCGAGCTTTTTCCAGCGGCACCGCCGAACAAGCAGGATTTTTACTGCTATCCGCCCGTGGCCACCGAGCGCTTTTTTATCTTCGGGCAGATGAGCTTTACGAATTGGAACTCGCACGAAAATCGCGTCAATCAAATCACGCGCGGCTCCTGCGGTTCGTGGAGCGAAGGGATGATTCCCGCCAACGGATTGATGTACATCTTCGCAAAAACATGCGGCTGTTTCTCGATGCTCAGCGGCGTCGGAGCGCTCGCGCCGGAGTACAAAAAGCCGGTGGTTGAATCCTCTGAATTGATCAAAGGTCCGGCGTTCGATAAAGTTCCATCCACTACCGCCGCACCCGGCGACTGGCCGATGTATCGCGGCAACGAATACCGCACCGGCAGCACCACGCAGCCACTACCGAAGCAACTCAAGCAACTGTGGAGCACCGACATTCCTCAGCCCGCGTCCGGGAATTTCAAAGAAGAATGGAAGGACTATCCGTACAGCGCGGGCGTGCTGACGCCTCCGGTGATTGCCAACGGATTGGTCTTTCTCGCTCAGCCCCACACGCACCGCGTCTTCGCGTTTGATGCCTTGACCGGACAACAGAAATGGGCGTTCACGGCTAATGGTCGCGTCGACAGTGCGCCCACGATTCACGACGGATTGTGTTTGTTCGGAACCCGCATGGGCTGGGTATATTGCCTGCGTGCGTCCGACGGTGCGCTTGTTTGGAATCTACGCGCCGCTCCCGACGAACTGCGCATCGTCCACTGCGGTCAGGTCGAATCGCCGTGGCCTGTGCAGGGTAGCATTCTCGTCAGCGGCGGTGTCGCTTACTTCAGCGCCGGCATGCACCCGCTGGCCGACGGTGGCCTGCGCGCCTTTGCGGTGAATCCGAAGACCGGCGCGATCAAGTGGAAGCAGCCGTTGGTGGAGATGGGATACAACGAACACGGATGGCACATGCGCGCGGGATTGGAGCAGGATTACGTTGATCTTTTCGTTAAAGACGGCGACTCGATTGCCATGTCGCGCTGGCAGTTCGATCCCGCGAGCGGCAAGAACGAATTCCTCTGGCACGACGCCTATTATCGCATCGGAAAAGATGGCGCGTACATGCAGCGCGGCACGTGGTCCTACGGCTATCCGATGAATCGCCCGCGCATGCATCGCCCGCTGCTGGTCTGCAACGCGACGACAGTGTGGGGCGCGAACCGCACACGAGAACCCAAAGACGCGCCGCCCAACACCGGAGCCGTGGGCGCGCTGAGACTCTTCCGCCGCGATTTTAAACCCGGCGATAAATTCGATACGATCTGGAATGAACAACCGAACGATACCGCCAGCCGCATCGGTCAATACTTTCCGGTGAACCGAATCGCCGAAAACGTGACGTGGGCGCAGCCATACCCCGGCTGGATCGAAGCCATGTTGCTGGCCGACGATACGCTTTATTTCGTGGTCAAAGGAAAGCTGATCACCCAAAGCGCCAGCGACGGCAAGCCCCTCGGCGAAATGGACATCGCCCCGCCCGTTTGGGACGGCATGGCTCCCGCCAATGGCCGGTTGTACGTCAGCACACAGGACGGCAGAATCATCTGCCTTGGCGCGAAGTGATCTTTTAAAGAGCAGCGCTCGTCAGTCAGCGGTTCGAGAATCCGCACTACTCACGCGCTCAGACGGTGATGTGCGGCTGAATCATGTTCAGCACTGCGGCATGAATGGTTTCGCGGAGCGTCTGGCAGCGTTGTACGGCGTCGGCTGCGGCTTTGCAGCGGGGCAGATCGGACGCGGCGCAATTGGAGAAGACTTGAATCGACGCGGCGCGTGCGCAGGCTTCGAGGAAATACGCGGCGGATGCGACATCGCCCGCGAGGTTCGGATTGGTTGCTGCGCTTAAATCGAGCACGGCTTTGAGGCCGTCTTCTGCGGCGTTCAAAATGCGCTCGGGGACGTGGGTCGATTGTTGCAGCGTGGCGGCCATCGCTTGTTTGCGAGCGGCTTTTTCGGTGGGCGAAATCTTCGGCATTGCGACGGCGGCGCGGTAGTTTTCGTATGCGGCGATATCGGCTTCAATCAGATTCATGAAGTCGCCGCGCAACGCTTCGAGACGTTCGAACGCAGTGCGAGCTGCAGCGTCAAACGCGGCGTACTTTTCATGTCCGAACGTGTAGTTCGCGGCCATGCTTCCGAGCGCGGCTCCGAGCGCACCACCGAGCGCACTGGCACTGCCGCCTCCAGGCGTGGGCTGTTTTGCGGCAAGGGCTGAGAGGAATGGTTTGAGGCTTTCGATTTCAGGTTTCAGGATCGGACTCCGGTTAATAAAAGGGTGATGGGTTGATGCGTTTAAAACTCGACCTCTTCCAGCGCTCGGACACCGAGTGTCATCGGGATGAGTCCGGCGCTTAAATTTAGAATCGTGATGAAGGCGAGGAACGGGACGGCCCAGACTAAATCATTGGCCGGATGCCATATCATGCCGTCCAATTGCGGCATGACAAAGAAGCGATGGAACAAAAGCCCGCCGCCACCGACGCTCGCGGCGACGAGGCCGATGGAGATGATCAGCGTTAACGTTCCGCCGAAACCGGAGACGATCTTGGACGGGTCGCGCTGTTTGAAGTCGGGGAAGAGCGCACCCATGCCGACGGTCAGGCCGCTGAGTCCGAACGCGATGAGGAGACTCGTCCAGACTTGCACGGCGGCGACGAGCGGCGGGTTGTTCTGGGACCAATTCGAGATCGCCGACAAAGGTACGCTGATCAGCGCGGTGCCTCCGAAGGCGAAGAAAAATTTCGACCACATGATCTGTCGCCGCGCGATGGGTGCTAGGCCTAGAATCCAGAAGCGCTGGCCTTCCAGCGAAATCATCGGAAAAATGAAGCGGCTGCAAATCGTGGCGAGCGTCATCGATGCCGCACCCAGATTCAAAAACGACGTGAGGTTTTTGTACATCGGCTGCTCGACATTGTACGACGCAAGATTCTGGATGTTGACGTTGTAAATCAGCAGGATGCCGAAGAAAATCAAGACCTGAGCCCATTGCGCCGGATCGCGGAAAAACGTTTTGATGTCCTTCATCATCAGCGCGGCCATCGCCGGATTGCCAGCGAGAAACGGGCCGAAGATGATGTCGATGGGCGAGACACGACCGCGTTTTGCGCGGTTGCCCATTCCGTGCGAATCGGAGAAGGCGCGGGCGTAAATCGAGCCGCTGAGAAACCACCCCAGTGCGACGAAGAACATCGCGCTGGTCGTGAGCGCTGCGAAGAAAATCCCACAGACGCGCAGCGCGTCCGGGTGGCCTTCACTGACCCGCAATAGGCCCTCGGCCATCCAATAATTTGGCGACATGTAGTGGCGCGTGAAACTCAAATTGGCCAGCGCGGAATTAAGCATCACATCGAGGCTTTTGCCGAGCATGGCTTTTCCGGAGTGGAAAATACCGAACGCGGAGGCCACCGCGATGCACAGCACACCGAATCCAGCGAGCACCAGGATTTTGGTTTTGTTGCGCGGCAAATACGTGGTCAGAAGCAGGCCGATGACGGTGCCCATGCCCGCAGGCAGAATGACGAAAGGCACCGCCATGATGATGCAGGCTGGATAAAATTGCCACGCCGCTTTGGTTTGAATTCCCAATGCCAGAGCGAGTGGCAGACCGAGCGCGAAGACGGCCCACGAGGAGTACAGCATGGATTCAAAAAGCTTGTAGATGAAAATCGTTTCGCGTTTGATGGGCAGCGAAAAGAGGTTCGCGGTTTCGTTGGATTGGAACAGATTCGTGAACGAAATCAGTGCGTTTGAGAAGGTCAACATAACGGTCAGCGACATGCAAAACAGGCCGAATCCGTAATGAACTAATTTGGTGCCGAGCAGCGGCCCGGTGTTATCGAAGACGAACCGGAAGCCGTGCATAAACGACCAGAACAGGCCAAGCCAGAACATTAGGCCCGCTACGCTGACGACGACGATCTTCAAGCGCGACTCGCGGCGGACACCATACAGTGTGTGTACCACGCTGCGCAAGCGGTAGCGCAGCAGCGTGAACAGCGGATGCGCGCTTGATGGAGAGTTGGGAATGATGCGCTGGTCGATGGAGTCGATGGCCGTTTCCCCTCGATGAAACTCGAAAATCAGTTCAAACTGAAATGCAGATTTAACCACAGAGGACACAGGGGGCACAGAGGAACGACAGAGGAAAAATTGAACGGGGCAGAAGATGCGTTGAACTTACATGCACCCATTTTCTATTTAACTGCTTTCCTCTACAGTTCCTCTGTGTCCTCTGTGGTAATAAACGGTTTTTTAAATTAGTGGAAATGCCGTTCGATGTAGTCGATGGCTTGGTCCAGATCGGGCATGATTTTGGTGCAGAAGCGTGCCATCCACGGCGAACAGTTCTTAAATTCGTACGGAGCAAACGCGATGACGAATTTGCGCAAATCGTGGCTGGCGTAAAAGACTTCCATCGATGTACCGACGCTTGCCTTGGAGTAATTCACGAGGAGGAAATCGGCGTCGCGGACGTCCTGGAGATCGAATTCGACGATTTCGTTGGCGCTGTCCACTTCGTTGTCGCGGAAGCTGCGGCGCATGGGGTCGAGGAGAATGAAGCGCCCGGCGAGGCGTTCTTTCGCGCGGGTGCGCCAGTCTTTCATTTCGCCGGCTTCACAATCCATGATCGGGCCGCAGAGGTAGATTTTTTTAGGGGTCATAGCGGATTATCCTAATGCGTTTTATGTGGGACTGCAATGTCTGAGACACATCCATCAAAAGTGTATGCCGTTGATTGACGTGCATGGCTCATCAATCAAACGAAATGCTGCAACATCCCAAGTTAATCGATTTTCCTTTGCGCAAACTTTCGACGCTGGGAGCGAGGCTGTACAGCACCGCTTTTCCATCGCGCTGGGCGGTGACGATTCCGGCATCGCGCAGGATCTTCAAGTGATGTGATAACAGACTCTGATCAACCGGCAAGGTCGCATTGAGTTCGCCGACATGCATCGGACCGCGCATGAGTTGGCGGACCACGTCCAGGCGCGTGTCGTCGGCCAGATACTTCAACATGGTCGCGCAATTGATGCCGGGTTCAGATTTATCCATTCATAGCCTCACAGTCGAGACGTATGAATATGTCGCAATCGACGTGCTGTCAACTGTCATTTCACGGGTTTAACGTATGCTCGGAAGGCTCGGATCGAGATGAAATTCGATTTGATCCATCAATGCTTCACCATCCAAAATATGAACGGTAGAATTGCGAAAGATGTAAAATTATTGACGACAACGATACAGAATGGGTACATGCCGGACGATTTAAGGGTTAAAAATGCACTTGTGTAAATAAATTACAAACTCAATCGAAGTAAGACTTAATATAAAATATTGAGATTGAAATGACGGAATTGATAAATTTCTGACTAATAAAAACGACGTTACTACGGTATATAAAGCAGCCTCGAATCCGAAAGAATAACGTGCAAGCGTTCATTTTACATTGATTTTACAATTAAATCACCTGATTAGTTGAAACTTTTTGGCGACATGGGTGTCTTA
>JBAXUS010000121.1:0-18593 GCA_037129555.1 Planctomycetota bacterium | reverse complement strand
TAGGGCCATTGCCCTCAAGGGGAGAGGGAGAAAGGCTACTGCAAGCCCGGTGATCCATCCGTGCAAGCTTCCTGCCTTCAGCACGACTTGACGAACGCGTTCGATGATGGATACTCGCCCTACCACGTTTCAACGTATTCAATCCGGGACTTGTGAGCTGCCGCCATGCCATGTCTTAACCATCCGGAGCGTCTTGATGGGCTGGTGACATGCTGGCGGTGCAGGCGCGAGTTTTGCACCGCAGGTTGCGCCGTCGAATTGCAGCAGAATTATTTTTGCGCGGACTGCAAAACGGCGCAGGTCCGCGACGTACTCGCCGGCACCGACATGACCGGTCTCGATCTCGCGGCGATGGACAAACGCCTGATCGCGTGGCTGGTCGACGGGATGGTCAAGTTCGGCATTTCATTCGTGATCGGCATCGTCGGGCAGATCGCATTTATTGGTTTCAGCAATCCGACGAGTCCGAAAATGATGCTCCAAACCGCCGGGCTCAAGCTGCTGTTCAGTACCCTCGGATACCTGCTGGGCATGGTCTACGAAGGCTACATGCTGGTCAACAACAACGGTCAGACACTGGGCAAAATGGCGGTCAAGATTCGCGTGGTCACGGCGGAAGGAAATCCGTTGGCGCGCAAGCAGGCCTGGTGGCGAGCCGCGTTGAAAATGCTGCTCTTCTTTGTCGGTTGCGAATGCTGCATCGGGATCATGTTGGACGGCATTTTTGCGTTGGGCGTGGAGCGCGCGAGCCTGCACGATCTCGGCGCTAAAACGCGCGTGGTCAACGCGGATTGAAGGATCACCCATGGCTCTCATCAACGCGGTGGCAGCGAAGAAAAAACCGGTGAAGGTCCGTAAACTTCACAAGCCCTATCCGAAGCCCTGCTGCCCCAATTGCGGCGTGATCTTCAAGCCCGGGCAGTTGCGCACAGGCGAGAACCGCTGCGCCGCCTGCAACGGTACGTTTCAAGCCGCGATCTTTCAGCCGCCGCCCGAAACGATGGCCGTCCGAACACTGAACGGAGCCGGAGCCGCCGCCGTTTCGGTAAGCATCACACTCGAATCCGGCGAATCCGCAGCTGTCGCCTCAGCAGCAGATTCGCCGTGCGCGCGCCACGAATTGAACGCTGCGGAAGGCATTTGCGACCGCTGCGGTACCTTCATCTGCTCGCTATGCCGGATTGAGATGGGCGGAAAAGGCTATTGCCCGACGTGTCTGGAACGCGTGTTGCAATCGGGTTCGGACGACTTCGGCCCCGAACGCGCACCTTTCCATCTCGGCGTCGCTGCAGCGTACGCCACGGTCGGTTTTGTGGGCCCGTTCCTGGGATTAATTTTTGGACCGATGGCCATCGCGCGCTCGATCGAAGGCATCAAAGACATCCGAGCGCGACGCGATGAGCATGCCAGTATGACGGGTTTCGTCGTCGTCATTCTTGTCGCGATTGTAGAGACGTTGGGCTATGCAGGGCTGGCGATTTGGCTTGGGATGACGGCATTTAAGAAACTTTAAGCGGGCTGACATGCGGACTCGACACCATCAGGTGACACTATGAAAACGTTCCTGGGCAAAGGCGGACAGATCGGCAGCATGCGCGTCTTTCTGACCGACGATTGTTTTGAAATCGAAGAAGAATCGTACGTCGATCTCGTGCGCCGACGCATCTTCTTCGACGACATTCTAATGGTCACACACAGCCGCCGCGTGGGCTGGTATCGTCTTGCTATGCCAGCAATCATGTGCGGCGTGCTCGCGCTGGTCTCGCTGGGATTCGTTGTTGACTCCGTGATGTTCGGAGCCATCCTGTTTGGAATTGGAGCGCTGGCGTTCGGCACGGTGTTCCTGAAACGTCTCATGTCGCACGTCGATGTCATCACCGTTTTCGGACGGCGCAAACGCTGCGAAATCGCCTACGCATCGAAGCCGGAGCAAGTGAAAGAACACTACGAGCTGATCGTCAACGCGATCCAAAAAAAGGTCGCAGAAACAACCGCGCGCATTGAACGCGAACGCCCGCCGGTTCCCGTTCCTGATCTGGGTCCGCTGCCTGAAATTCCCGCAACCACTGAAGTCGTACCCACGCTAGACCCCGTTCAAACGACTGTCGCCGAACCCGTCGTGGACGTCATACCAGAAACGCCTCCCGCGCCGGACGCCGCCCACGCGCCCGTCGTTTCTGACGCCGTCGATATTCCTCCGTTCATGCCAGACTCCATTACACGCAGCAAAACAGAAACTCTCCCGTCAACATCAGCACCCGATCTTGTGTCGGACATGTAGACCGTATTTCTCTGAAAGGATCGTAGCCCTTGAACAATCTAAAGTATGTCGTCGCGCTGCTCGCAATCGTCATGACGAGCGCGGCGGTTTTTGCCGTTGAAACCCCACCTGATTTAACCAAAGGCGACACCAAAGGCGTAAGCCACACCAGCACCTACAATCTCGGCTCGACCGGCCTGCGCGGCTGGATTTACACCAAGCCCGCGAATTATCTAGACAGTCTGCAAGGCCGAACGACGCTGGCCAGTCGCCAGATTCTAGTCACGCATATCGGCAAGAATTCCCCCGCTGATGGCGTGATGAAAGTGGACGACGTGATCCTCGGCGTCGACGGCAAAGCGTTCAGCGACGATGCGCGAAAAAGTATCGCCCGGGCGATTCAACACGCCGAATCCGATGCAGGCAAGGGCGTCCTCAAACTGACACGCTGGCGCGCCGGAAAGACCGACGACGTCGAACTCAAGTTGCGCGTCCTGGGCACCTACAGCGACACAGCGCCGTACAATTGCCCCAAGTCCAAACGCATTTTCGACGACGCGTGCACTGCCCTCGCAAAAGAGCCGCTGAACGAAGGCTGGGCTGGCGCCATCAACGGCCTCGCACTGCTGTCGACCGGCAATCCAGACTACCTGCCGCGCGTCCGCGACCTCGCCCACAAGATGGCTCCGCAGACGTTGAAACTCGAATTGAAAGACGGCATGGTCGTCTGGGATTGGGGCTACCGCAACCTCTTCCTCTGCGAATATTATTTACAGACCGGCGATAAAGACGTCCTCCACGCGATCCGCGAATACACCGTCACGCTCTCCAAAGGCCAGAGCCTATACGGCACGTTCGGCCACGGCATTTCGAAGCTCACACCCGAGGGCAACCTCCACGGCTCCATCCCGCCATACGGCCCCGTGAACATGGCCGGACTGGCCGGAAATCTCGGAATCATCATGGGCCGAAAATGTGGCGTCGATGATCCCGAAATCGGCCCGGCGATTGACCGCGCCTCGAAGTTCTTCGGCTACTACGTCGACAAAGGCGCGATCCCTTACGGCGAACATGAGCCGTGGCCCTACCACGAAAACAACGGCAAGAACTCGATGTCCGCCGTGATGTACGCCGTGCAAAGCGACCGCATCAAGGAAGCGCAGTTCTTCGCCAAAATGGCCGTCGCCGGTTACGAAAGCCGCGAGTGCGGTCACACTGGCCAAGGCTTCAGCTACTTATGGAGCGCCATCGGAGCGAACGTCGGCGGGCCGGATGCCGCAGCAGCATTCTTCAAAGAAGCCTCGTGGCACCTCGACCTCGTGCGCCGCAGCGATGGCTCTTTCACCTATGACGGCGGCGAACAATACGGCCCCGGCAAAACCGACGACGACACCTACTTCGGCAAGAGCAGCTACAGCGGCCTCAGCCCCAACGCGACCTACGTGCTGACCTACGCGATGCCGCTCAAAAAACTCAGCATCCTCGGGCGCGACATCAACCCGGCGATCAAGCTCGACAAAAAAGAAGTCGCAGACGCCATCTCGTCCGGACGTTTCGATCTGGACCGCACGAAAAAAAGCCCCACCGAACTCGTCGCCTCATTCAGCGACTGGTCGCCGATTGTCCGCAGCTGGGCAGCCGACGAACTCGCGCGCCGACCCGAAGCGCAAGCCATGATCCCGCAACTCATCACGCTCGCCGAAGACAAGAACCCGCACATCTGCCAGGCCGCGTGCGAAACGCTGGGACTTTTGAAGAGCGACAAAGCGCTGCCCGCGTTGGTCCGACAACTCTCGCACGACGACCGCTGGGTGCGCTACAAAGCCGCGCAGGCGATCCGCAAAATGGGCGGAGCCGCGAAGCCCGCTGTGACGGACATCATCAAAGCGCTCGTCAAAACCACCGAGCCGCTCTACCCCGTCAACTGGTCCGACCCGGTGCAATTGACACACGGCCAACTCGCCGCCGCGCTCTTCCGAGGCCCGTTGACCGACGAACTCAAGAACGTCGATCCGCTGCTGCTCTATCCGGCGATCCGAGCCGTCGCCAACAACGCCGACGGCATGGCCCGCGCCACGCTCAAGGAATTCTTCGAGCGCCGATTGACACAGAAGGACATGGACGCCCTCGCGTCAGACATTCTAGCCGCCGTCAAAACACCCGCCCCGGCCGACACGATGTTCGGAAACGAAATCCGTATGGGCGGTTTCAAAGCGCTGACGAAATTCCACTACAAGGAAGGCATCGACGCCGGCGTCGCGTTCGCAAAAACGCAAGGCGGCCACGGCAGCGAAAACCGGACAGGCGAGATCATGAAGCTGATCGCCAGCTACGGATCCGCCGCCCGCGACGCCATCCCCGGCTTGAAAGAACTGATCGATCAATTCAACGATCAAGTCAAGCGCCGCGAATACCCCGGTGGCGAACTGAACAAGCGCCGCGTCTCAGCCGTCGAAGACGCGATCAAAGCCATCGAAGCCGCCAAAGATCACCCCGAACTGCGCACCATCAGCAAGAAGTAATCCGCTCCATCGACCTCAACAACCCAAGCCTCCGCACAAGAGCGACCCCAACCGGTCGCTCTTTTTTTATCGCCAGCAACCCCAATTCACCGCTTCCCGCTCCCAAACATGCACATGTGCACGGTGTCGCCGCGACTTCTACCACTACCGGTAGTGGTCCAAAATCAATTTCAGTCTCAACTACTTAAATCCAACACCCGTATTACACCCACCGACCATTGACATATTCCCGTTCCCACACAATCACATTGTGCACTCGTAAAATAGCCCATACTGTTTTACGTGTATTTATCCCAAAGGGATAGTAGCCATTAGCCGGTGGTTGAGGCCGAAGGCCGATACCACCGGAACCAGCCCGTTTGAATTTTCATCCCGGAGGGATGACAGATGGCTTTACTCCCGCCGCTGTCATCCCTCCGGGATGCATGTTCATCTGAAATTCGAATCCGGTGGTATCGCGCTTTGCGCTCAACCACCGGCTAATGGCTAGGACCCCTTCGGGGTAAAAAGATCTTTCGACGTCGTACGAATACACCCTCTCATCTACAACGTTCTCAACCCTCATTTTTCAACCCAAATCTCAAAAACTATCGCTCCATCCCGTCTTTCCTCTGCCGTTCCTCTGTGTCCTCTGTGACCTCTGTGGTCAAAAAAGCATTCAATCCGGAATCGGCGCACCCTTCTCAATATCCTTCCCTTCCCAATTAATCCGCCCCGTCTCCGGATCATACGTCAGCACCCGGTGCGCGCTTCCCGGCGCAGGCTTCTTGCTCGTCTTCGGCATCCACGCAGCCAACTCGCGCTTCACATCCTCGTGCTTTTTATCGCCCGCCAGATTCACCCATTCGTTCGGATCAGCCTTCATGTCATACAACTCGTCCGTTCCATCCGCATACCGGATGTAGCGCCAGCGCTCAGTCCGGACCGCGTGGTTGTCATGATTATGCGTCGTGATCGCCGGCCACTCGCGCGGAGCGTCCGCCTGCTTCAACAGCGGCACCAGGCTATGCCCTTCCAAATCCGTCCGCGCCGGAAGCGACGTCAGCTCTAACAGTGTCGGAAAAATATCGAGCAACTCCACCGGCCGCACACACGTCGCACCCGTCGAAATCCCCGGCCCTGCAAAAATCAGCGGCACGCGCGTCGAACGTTCCCACAACGTGTTTTTACCCGTGATCAATTTCTCGCCCAAGTGCCAACCGTGGTCGCTCCAAATCACGATGACTGTGTTCTCCGCGCGCCCGGACGCATCCAACGCGTCGATCACGCGGCCCAACTGCGAATCCATGAAACTCGTGCTCGCCAAATACGCCCGAACCAGCGGTCGCCACTCGTTCGTCTTCTTGAGCGTGCTCAACCGAGGCTCCGGAAGTTTCCAATGCAAGTACCACGAAAAGCGCGGCGTGTCGTCGCGATCTGTATCCAACACCGGCGGCAATTGCAGCGTCGCGTCAGGATATAAATCGAACCATTTCTGAGGCGCGTAACACGGCACGTGAGGCAACCGGAATCCGCACGCCACAAAAAACGGCTTGTCTTTCGGAGCGTTCTTGATCGCATCCACCGCCACCGTCGCGCTGCGATAATCCGGCGTGTCCGCCTCATTCTCCGGCCACGGCCCCCAATCCATCGCAGCCAGACGCGGCTCCGGCAGATTCGCAAACAATTTCGGCGGTTTCACCTTCCCACCCGTCACAACCCACGCATTGAATTCCGCAGCCTGATCCTTCGGCTTCATCGATCCATCGTGATAAATCTTGCCGACACACGATGTCCGATACCCCGCCTGCGTGAACGTCTGCGGCAGCGTCACGTGTTTCTTTATCGCCTCAACTTCGCGAATGCCCGGAGCCAGTCCATAAATCCCAGTGCTCGAAGGCCGCAACCCCGTCAGCAAACTCGACCGCGACGGATTACACAGCGGAGCCTGGCAATGCGCGTTCGTAAACAACGTCCCGCGTTTGGCGACTCGGTCAATGTTCGGCGTCTTGATCTGAGGATGCCCATTCAAGCACCCGATCCAATCGTTCTGATCATCAATCGCAATGAACAGCACATTCGGCTTCTGCCCTTCCGCCCCGGAAATCGTCCCAGCACAAACAAGAGCGAGCACAAAACCACCTATGAAACACAAACGCATGATGACCTCTTAAAATGTTACTTTTCATTCCCGCCAAACCAGAACAATCTACCCCACCACGCACGAATCATTCTCATCATTTCTGTTCTTAGCGCCTATGCGTTCAAACAAAACAATGAAAGCCTGAGAGTGCATCACCGGACTTGCAGTAGCCTTTCCCCTCTCCCCTTGAGGGAGAGGGCCGACGAGACAGCTGTTCCGTCTCGCGGGGTGAGGGGTAACCGTTGATTAATCCCAACGCGCTGTGTTAAATCAGAGCCTTCCCCTCACCCGGCGAGCGAGTACGCCCGTCCGCCCTCTCCCTCAAGGGGAGAGGGAACTGCGGCGCAAGTCCGGTAATGCACCCAAAGTACCCCGCATCCATTTCTCCAATGGAAATGCCCCACCATTTCGCGAAGATAATCGCGCATCCATTTCACTCTCCGAGAGGCTCACGTCGTATGACATTCAGCGAACCGGCGCGGACGCGCATCCAACGGTGGGTCGCCATTCTCGCCATGACGGCGGCATACGTCCACTGCGTCGCAATCAGTTGGGGTAAGTGGGGCGACCTGCTCATCGACGCGCCCTGGGACCTCGACGACGCCCGCACACTCATGCAACCCGGCAGCCAACTCTACGTCAGCTTCCTCTACCCCTACGGCCCGCTGATTCCGTACGTCAACATGCTGCTCTTCAAACTCTTCGGCAGCAACTCCTGGGTCCTGTTCTACTCCGGCCTCACCGCCGCCGCGTTGATGACCGCCATCCTCTACCGCACCGCGCGCCTCTTCATCGGCCGTCTCGGAGCCACCATCGCCGCCGTCGCGTTCCCATACATCTGCGGCTTCGCGAAACTCACGCCCAACGGCAGCTTCAACTGGGCCATGTCCTATCGCTCATGCGCCCAATACGGCTCACTCCTCGCCGCAGCCAGCACCTTCTTCCTGCTCCGCCACGCACTCAAAAAGAAGCCGCTCGACTTCTGGCTCTCCGTCCTGTTCCTCGCGCTCGCGGGCTTAAGCAAAATCGAAAGCCTCACCGCCGCCACCGCACCGCACCTCGCCTTCATCGTCCTCGCGCTCTGGGCCCGAACCTTCAACTGGAAATTGCATCTGGCCGGTTACGCCGCATCCTTGGCGCTCTTCTTTGGAGTCTTCGGCTACTTCTATTCCATCGCCGGACAATCACTCTTCGCCGACAACCTCTTCCAACTCGCATTCCATCCCGTCTACAAATTGTTCGCATTAAAAACCATGGGCGCCGACAACTGGCCCGTCTCGTTCACGCAACTCGCCATCTCACTCGCCTACCTCGCCGCCGCGTGTCTGCTCCCGATCATTTTAGCGCGATTTGTAGAAGCACCGAACGGCACGTCAAACCAGCCGCTCAGGATCCTCAGTCTCATCGCTGGCGTGTGCGCAGCACTCCTGTTTTGGACTGAGAATTTGGAGAGCACCTTCCGCTTCGTCCCGTTCCTTGCCGCAGCGATCATCCTCCAACAACTCTGGGTCGGCATCAAATCCAAAGACCAACGCGCCACACTCATTCCCATGGCGTTGCTCTGGACTTTTGTGATCGGATCGTTGACGCGCTCACTCTTCCGCACCGTCTCCTACCACTACGGTTTTTACCTGTTGCCGCCGGCACTTCCGGCACTCGCAGTCTTCTTCTTCCGCGTCATGCCCGGATGGTGGCCATCGCGCCCGAGCTTTAAAATCATCTCAGCGTACACGTGCGTCGGCATGTTCACGGGACTGATTCTCATCCACCTCCAATACTCCGCCCCAGCCTACGCCGAACGCACCGCCGAAATCCGCACCCCGCGCGGCTCCATGCTCATCGCCAAAGAACAAATCATGATGTACGAAGGCGAACGCGTCCGCGTCCCAACCGGCGAATACTTCCAAGAGATCGTCGCGTTCTTAAGCGCGCTTCCGAAAGACACACGCGTGATGGTCGTCCCACATGGCGAAGCCGGCCTGACCTACTTCTGCGATCTGAAGAATTACTACAAAGACTACATCTCCTGCGTCCCCACCGAAAAAGGCCGCTACGACGACGCCGAATTCCTCACCGTCGTCCAAGCCCAACCGCCCGACTACATCATCCGCATCGCACTCGACCTCAGCGAATACAACTACACATCCTTCGGTCAAAGCTATTCCAAAAAAACCTGGGCTTGGCTGCAACCGCAATACGACATCTTCAAAATCTACGGCCCACGCTATATCGTGGTCCTGAAACGGAAGGCAACGAAGTAGCGTTCCATTTTACTAGCCCCGAAGGGGCGGCCTAATGTAGCCCAGGCCGTAAGGCCTGGGTATCGTTGCGCGAAATAATAGAGCCCTGAAAGGGCGGCATAAATCGTCGGTAAATCAAACGCCCTTGCCACGCATTCCAACCACGTCGGGCCGAATTACCAACTCCCTCAAACACCTTAAAAGCCCAAATGCTTCGCAAAGAAGTCGAGCGCTTCCTGTGTTGCCTCATCCGTCACTTTATGCCCCGTCTTCGGTTCAATGATCTGCTTAAATTTATCCGCCGCATTCAGCTTCGCATAAGCCGCTTTCGCCTTCTCAGCACAGATGGTCACGCCCGGCAGCGGCGTATTCCCGTCGCTATCACCGTTGATCATCAGCAACGCGCGCGGAGCGATCAGCGGGAGCATCTCCGGCCCGTCGTATTCACCATAAATTCCCGGGACGACCTTGTCGAAAAACGTCTTAGCAAACGCAGCATCAGGCTTCTCGACGCCAGCCACTTTCGCTGCACCCAGGAACGCCGTCTTCACCGTGTTCACGCGATTGTGCCACGCGTCGTTCTCCAAACCCCATTTAAAACTTTGAACCCCAATGCACGGCACAGCCACACTGACGCGCGGGTCCACTGCAGCAAGGAAATACGTCTCGATGCCACCCTTTGAATACCCGATCACCCCGATACGGCTGCTATCGATTTCATCGCGAGAACAGAGAATATCAATGAGCCGCATCGCGTCATAAACCGTGTCCCAAAAAAACGGAAAGCTCTTCGACTCACCCTTGAATTTGCTCAAAATCGCTTGATTGTATTTCTCAGTACCCGCCAGCGGCTTGGCCCGTTCGCCATGAAAACGAGCGTCAATGGCAACCGCCATGCACCCTTTCAAAGCGAGGCTTTTCATGAACGCCGCTACCTGCTTGGATTCTTTCGAATTCCCAGTCCCATGCATCACAATCACGCAGGGCATTTTCCCGTTCGGCGTAGCCGGATACATCGCGACACCGGGAACACGTTCGCCAGGCTCCGTATCAAACGAGAACGTGCTGGACTTGTAGCCATCCAATTCAACCGCCTCGCCAACCTCCACTTTCGGATCCACGCGCGGCCGCTCAATCATCTTCAAAAACGTGTCGCGAGCTGGCGTCGATTCCAATCCGAACGCGGCAAGATGAATCGAAACAAAACACAAGCCGACCCACACCAACGACAGGCGAAAGCGCGCAATGACAGTCATGCGATGATCCTTCTTAAATGAGTATGTGAAGCGATGCACGGTTTATAAACTCGCAATCCGCTTTCGACAATCGATTCATGGAAATTTAACGCGAGGCGTTCGGTTGAACGCTGTCGTGACAGCAACATACAGACAAATAGATCGGGAAGCTATTCTCCGATCCATTTTACGAATTCTGATTTTAAGTCACCTGTCAAAGCACCGAGAATTTTTATCATTTCGGACGGATGCGCATCGCGAATGGGACTGTCGAAAACATAGGAAGTATCGTCCAAACCGGTCGCAAAAAAATTGGGATGGTCCTTATCAATTCTGAATTTGGTTGCGACATTATACTGTTTGGTCGAAATCGGAAGAATTGCCAATACGCCATCGGCAGCCACGTCAAGTATGACGCAAGGACGAGGATAACTCACTTTGCCGACAGGAATCGCGCAAAGGCAAATCTGGTGCTTTTCATATTTCATTCAAGCAACCAAGGATAATCCAAGTAAAGATATTGGGTGTCTTCAAGCCTGTAAACTGGCTTCCCCTTAAAAAATCGAATCGGTTTTGGCACTGGGATGATTTTGACCTCATCCCCACCCTTTGTCTTAATGGTCATTGGCGAATTCGATGCGCAAACCTCTTGGGCGACTTCGTCCAATTTTGCGTAAGCCTGATCCAATTCGATTGTTTGTTCGCTCATAGCCAAGTCCTCCGACAACAGCCTAACCTCTTTTCCTCAGAATTGCAACCGCCCACGTTCTGTGTTAGACTCCGCCTACTATGGAATCGACCCACGCACACACCCACTCGCACGACCACGCAGACACCTCACTTCGAGGCGTCGAATCCCCCGACCACAACCCCGACCTGTGCGGGCCTGATGGCGCCGTGTTCACACCCGATGCGCTCAAGCTCGCAGGCTCCCGCAACCATCCGCTGACCGCCGGAACGAAAGTCCATCTGCTCACCTTCGGCTGTCAGATGAACAAGTATGATTCCGAAATGGTCGCCGGGCTGCTCAACGAAAAAGGCGCGACGTTTGTCGAGGATCAGGAAAAGTGCGACCTCCTGATCATGAACACATGTTCCGTGCGCGGCCACGCCGAAGACCGCGTCTACAACCGTCTGCATGTCTTGCGCGAACGCAAACGCCAGCAACCCGATTTCATGATCGCCGTGATGGGCTGCATGGCTCAAAAAGAAGGCGAACACATCGCCAAGAAATTTCCCTGGGTCGATCTGATTGTTGGGACGCGGATGCTCGACGAATTTCCGCGCCTGCTCGAACGCGTCCGCGAAGGTGCTCACACACCATTGCTCGCCATCGATCAAAAGCCGATCGTCAATTTCGGTGAAACCGTCGCGCGGCGCGAAAATAAAGCGATGGCGTTCATCACCGTCACGCGCGGCTGCAACAAACGCTGCACCTACTGCGTCGTGCCCTACACGCGCGGCCCGGAAGTCAGCCGCACGATGGACGACGTCGTCACCGAAGCCAAGCGCCTCGTCGCCGACGGCGTCCGCGAAATCATGCTGCTCGGCCAGACCATTGACACCTACGGCTACGACCTCGGCGGCGAAACGAATTTGTGGAATCTGCTGCGCGCGCTCCATCCGATAGAAGGCTTAAAGCGCATCCGCTTCATCACCAGCCATCCGGAAGAATGCCGCGAAGAATTGTTTTCGACCATGGCCGAATTGGGCGACAAAGTCATGCCGTTCATTCACATGCCGCCGCAAAGCGGTTCGGACCGGATGTTGCGCCGCATGAAGCGTGGCTACAAACGCGAACGCTATCTCGACGTCGTGCGAGCCGCACGCGAACGCTGCCCGGAGATCGAATTCTGCGGCGATTGGATCGTCGGTTTCTGTGGCGAAACGGACGCCGATTTTGAAGAGAGCCTGACGCTGATGGAAGAAGTCCGTTTCCAGAACAGCTACGTCTTCAAATACTCTGTCCGCGAAGGCACTCCAGCGCAGAAGCTCGAAGACGACGTTCCCGAAGATGTCAAAAAGGTACGCCACGCGCGCCTGTCTGATTTGCAGGAAAAAATCTCGCTCGAAAAAAATCGCGCCCGAATTGGCCAGATCGAAGAAGTGCTGATCGAAGGCCCGAGCAAAGATCCAAACCGCATGACCGGCCGCACGCGAGCCCACCGCTTGATCCACTTCGCAGCCGACGCCGCAAAAATCGGCCACGTCGTGAACGTAAAAGTCACCGACGCAACAGCCTTCAGCATGTTGGGTGATTGTGTGTAGCAAACACAAAGTAGGACGGGCTTACAGCCCGTCTGCATGTGTGTAACGACTACGAAATGGACGGAATATAAGCCCGTCCTACATTTCAATATCCGCATCCTTTCCACGCACTCTCGCAACTTCCCCACGTCCCTTAAGAAAATAATCCAAAATTCTTCTCAAGCCCGCGCCGGGTCGTGACGATGAATAGTCCGATAATGTTTCGCGCTCTTTCCGACGCGAAAGCGACGTGAAAAGATCGAAAAATGTGAGAAATCGCCCAAAGATTCTTGAAGAAATCGGGCACGGGAGAGTCTAATTCTAGTATAACTATCGTCCTGTTATTTAGTTATACATTAGTAAATAATTTTGATTTTCCCCATTGCATGAATCCATACATGTGGTATTAATAAGAGTGTGAAACGCAACAGATAGTAAAAACTGAAACTTAGCTCTCGATGACGGTGCCTTCCGGACTCACCCCCCCCCACGGTTCGGGCATGCTTGCCGTCTAAGAGAAACCGGAAACCCAGTGGTTTCCGGTTTTTTTTTGCTTTTCGCAGTTCCTCAGCCCAAATAATTCGCTTTCCCTCTCCTTATTAGTGCATCCGATTGCTCATTTGGCGATAAGCCGCTTTAAATTCTTTTGTCACTAAATTGCAATTGACGTGACAGGATGGTATGTAACCTTGTATTCATAAAGAAAATGGGCGGGAGTATCGAATGGCGGGTCAACGGCGTATCATCATCGGCATCGCGTGTGGAGTGGCGATTGCCGCACTGTGTTATATGTGGTGCGCATCCGCGCTGCGATCGACCGCGCAGAATTCCACGCGCCCATATAACACTCCGAACGTCCCGGCACAACCAGACATCACTGCACCCTCACAGGAACCAATTGCCGCACGCGCTGCCTATAAATGGGGCGGTGCCTTGAATTCCGCCGATCGTTCCGGGGCAGCCTTCTTTGACCCGATAAGCACACGCGCGTTTCGTGATTCCATTCAGCCCGCGTTTCAAAAATATGTCGTGAGCCTCAATGCCCGCGCATTTTTACCCACCCCGTTTGCACCTGCTGACGTTTTTTCCACAGACGACCTTCACCATCCCGAACGCGACTGTTCCGTCTACATGCAATTCACCGAACACCCTACCGACGTGCAGCGTATTCAATTATCTGAAGCCGGCGTCGATCTCCTCGGCTACGTCGATGGCTACGCGTGGACCGTGCGTGGCGATGTGCTCGCAATTCAAGACGCCGCAAAACTACCGTTTGTGCGCGGCGTATCGCAGATCGATCCGCGCGACAAATTGCATGGCGAAGTATTCGCTCAACGAACACCGCCTCACGCCCAGCTCGCCGACGGCTTGACGCGCTTCAGCGTGCTCGCTCGCCCTGGGACGACGCTCGCTGAAATGACCGCTCAAATCGCCGCATCGCCTGAGACCGCCGCGCTGGCCGTCACGCTCGGAAACCCAAGTGTCCTCGGCCCGCGATTCATGTGTTCGGCCCGCGCAAATCAAGCGCTCCACATCGCCGCGTTGTCCTCCGTCGCATTCATTGAATTTGCTCCGCCGCCCATCGCCAACCGCGATGCGATAACAGATTCGAGCTCCAACGTCACCCTCGTTCGCGATCAAGGCGACCTCCTCGACGGCACTGGCATCACCGTAGCCGTGCGCGAAATCGGTAAGCCAGAAATGCATTTCGATTTTGTCAATCGCATGACCTTCATCGACACCGACGGTGACTCCACTATTTTTGGAAATTACACGCACGCCACTTCCGTAGTCGGCCAGATCGCATCTGAAGGATTGAACCAACCAACCGCAAAAGGTATAGCACCCGCAGCGAAAATATCCGTCTATGCCGCAACAACATTTGTAGGTGGCGACGCGTTTTCGACCGCTGATTTGTCCAGCATGAAGACTCTCAAAATTCTCTTATCGAACCATTCATACGGTCCGACCGTGAGCAATTGGGGCGATTATCAGACCACATCCGCCGACTGGGATTCAGCGCTTCGAGCGAAAAATCTTCTCGCGTTTTTCGCGGGCAATGAAGAAGTTGGTGGATTTGACAAGCACATCGATTTCTTCGTTGGGATGAAAAATGGTCTCTGTATCGAATCGACTTCAGCGGCTGCGAAAGCCGGGAATCCGTTTGGCACTCCGCCAACTGCACCGGCTGGCGGTAGCGCTTCCTTCGCTGAACACGGTCCGATGAACGACGGACGTATCAAGCCCGATTTGGTCGCCTTCGGTCAAGGCGTAAAATTGGATGTGGGTACTTCATCTGTCACCAGCAATTCTGGCACCTCATTCTCAACGCCCGCCGCAACCGGTATCGCCGCCCTCGTCCAGCAACGCTACATAATCGTGTACGGAGGCGATCCCACAGCCGCGTTGATGAAAGCCTTGTTGTGCGAAACAGCCACCGACCTCGGATTCACCGGGCCGGACAAAATATACGGTTTCGGCATCATCAACGCCGACGCAGCAGTTCGGCTGGTGGATGTACACTCAGACAGTCCGTCGCTAGCCGTTTTCTTTGAAGACGCTGTGACAAACGGAGGAGGCGCTACATACAACATTGTTGTTCCTGCCAACACGCCTTCGCTTAAAATGACACTCTGCTGGATGGATTTGCCTGGTAATCCGAATGCAGCCAAAGCGTTGGTCAATGATCTCGATTTGATATTGACCGATCCGCAGGGTGGAAAGCATTATCCATATTCGTTGAGTGCAGCCTTTCCGTCAAATCTCGCTACGAATACCGGACCGAATACCGTTGATCCCATCGAACAAACTGTCGTCGCTAATCCAATTGCCGGGACGTGGACGGCTACTGTCTCGGGCACCAGCATCCCCTCCGGAGCTCAGGCCTTCGCGCTCTGCACAAACATTCCGCAACTGGCAAGTCTCCACGCCAACGCAAACGCGTCACCCACAAGCGGCGATGCACCGCTAACCGTGATGTTCTCCGGTCAAGGTAGCAGCGGAGCTATTACCCTTTATTCCTGGGATTTTGGCGACGGCACCAAGGGTGTCGGACCAACGGTTTCGCACGTGTACTCAACACCAAATACCTACATGGCGACCTTGACGATTTCAGACGCGCAGGCTCAAACGCTTACCTCTTCGCCAATCCAAATTACCGTATCGACACCCACCGTCACAGCAGTTCCCAACGCAAACGTCACGACCGGCGATGTGCCGCTGATCGTTCAATTCTCCGGAACAGCCAGCATCGGAAACATTCAAACGTACACATGGGATTTCGACGACGGCTCCCCCACCGTCACAGGCATAACCGTTTCACATATGTATACCATCGCGGGAACGTACAACGCATCGCTGACCGTCACAGGAGCATTCAATTCAACCGACACGAAGGTCATTCAAATCACCGCAACAACCAACACGCTGCAAGCACACGCGCTCGCCGTTCCGACCTCAGGCGACGCACCTCTTGTCGTCCAATTCTCCGGCAACGGCAGCACCGGGATCGTGGCCACATACACCTGGGATTTCGGCGACGGCACCACCGCCACAGGCAAGAACGTCAGCCACACCTACACGCTCGGAACGGGCGCGCCGCTTTCAGTTGAATACCTCGCGAGCTTGACCGTGACCGACAGCTCCAACAACTCCAGCACCTCGCCCGACATTCTCATCACCGTCACGAAGCCCGCACCCGGCGACATCTATCCGCTGATCTGCACCGCAAAAGTGGATTTGAATAAAGCCGCGTCGAATCAATTGTCCATGAACATCATCGTCCCGGGTTTAGTTAAAACGCCGCAACAAGCGCGCGACGCAATCAAAAATGGGACGTTCGAAGGCAAAACCTACACAGTCCGTGCCGGGCTTGCAGGTAAGCCATTGACGCCTCTATATTCGTTCCTCGTCGACCGTCACGCCTCGCAAATCAACAAAACCGAGAGCTTCAAAATTGACCTGAAAAAAGGAACCATTTTGACCAGCTTCAAGGACGTCACCGTACTGCGCGACCTCCGAGCGCTATTTACATCCTTCGGGATCGACACGATGACGCTCGGCAAAACATTAACGATCCACGTTGAAGTTGAAACCGACGACGCACTGTATCAAGCCAACTACAAAGCGACCTACAACGGGAAGTCCGGCAAAGGCACAATCAAAGGCGGAGCGCACTAACCGCCAATGTCACACACAAGTCCTCACCGCCGTGTGCCACTGGCAGGTACTCCTGCCAGTGCCCCCACGCTGCGTCAAATTAAAAATTCAACGGGTTATTGCAAATTCACACTGGCAGGAGTACCTGCCAGTGGCACACGTTTATTCTTCACACTCATTCTTCTACTTGCCTCCGCCACACAAGCAGGCGAACGCACCACATTTTTAGACTGCGCAAAAACTCTCGCGTCCCGGCGCGAAGGAGCGACCAGCGTGATCGCGCGTCTCCACGTCACGCTACGTGACGCCGTGAAGAAAAAAGAGTACCCACTCAACGGCGCCTATCTTGGCGACGCAGCAGGAAATCTGCGTCTGCGAGTCACCACCGAGAGCGGACAATTGCTGCTGGATATGGGCATGCGCGGCGAGAACGTGACGCTCTGCCTGCCAGGAAAATCGCGTCATCTGACCGGCACGCGCGAGGAACTGCTCAATCAACCGAACTGCCATCTGGCGCTCCTCGCTCAATGCGGTCGAGCACTGGATTTGTTTTTTCCAGTCGCTCCGCCATCCGCTCAACTATGCCGGACCTCCTGCTGCGTGGACAACCAGGCGTTTTGCAACGTGCCAGAAACGTCCGCTCCACTGCCGCGCTACCTAACGCGTTTGACCGTCGATTTATCGACACGCGTGGTCGAACAAAAGAATGTTTTTGCACGCGGTGGAGTGGATGCCGGACGGATCGTGTATTCACGTTACCGCTTCCCTGAAGCAGATGCTACTCCGTCGAAACCAGCCTATCCCGGGCGCGTCACACTGCATGTCCCGGGCGGAGCCTATTCGCTCGAATTGGATGTCGAAGATTTGTCGTTGAATACGCCCATCGCCCCGGCAAAATTCACAGTTCCGGTGCCGGATGGATTCAAACGCGAAACGCTCACGGCGGCGCTGGAAACCAGTTTGAACATCTGGGAACAATAACGCTCTCATGACCGAACCTTTACCATTAACTCCACCGCCTGCCACATCCGAACCGAAACCCAAGCCCGGCCGCGCCCGCTATTTTTTCATCGCATGGTTTGTGATCGGAGCGCTCGCCTTCGCCTTTCTTCCGCTGAAATTATGGCTGACCCAATTCAGCGCCTACATTCTCTCACTCGGCTGGATCGCGCCATTTGCCTACATCGCGACGTACATCGGCTTCTGCATTTTTCTGATTCCCAGCATCGCGCTGTCGATGGGCGTAGGCCCGGTCTTCGGATTCTGGAAAGGTCTAGTACTGACCGTCATCGCTGCCAACATCGGAGGTACGATTGCATTTGTGCTGGGACGGACCGTATTACGGAAACGCGTTGAACTGTGGGCCGCTGACAAACCGAAATTCAAAGCAATTGACACGGCGGTTGAACGAAGAGCATTGACCGTCGTGATCCTGATGCGTCTCTCGCCCATCTTTCCGTTCACCATCATCAACTACGTTCTCTCGATGACGCGGATACCCTATTGGAAATTTGCACTCGGAACGTTTATCGGCATGCTGCCCTTGAACGCTGCATTTTTATACATCAGTTGCGAAACAGCCAAGGTGGTCGATGAAGCCACGAAGCAAAATGTCGATACGATGCTCTTGGGCCAGCGAATTATCGGAATTGTCTTGACGCTCATCGCACTCACCGTCATGTCGCGCATTGCATTGAAAGCAATCAAGACCGAAGCACCGCAATCAGTGTAAGCATGACCGGACGTGCGTCGCTGTTCCCCTCTCCCCTTGAGGGAGAGGGCCGACGAAGGTACTCCTTCGCGGGGTGA
>JBAXUS010000120.1:0-18822 GCA_037129555.1 Planctomycetota bacterium | reverse complement strand
TCGGACATTTGGCTTTCGAAAAATAGTGCTATTATTAGTATGTGAACGGTTACCGCGGCGGGAACCTTTTAATCAAGTCATTCAGTTGTTGAAAGACTGAAACCAAAATTAAGGATACGAACATGCGTTGGATTAGAAATGAAAATGTGATTTGGGAAGAACTCGACAACGGCGCGCTGTTGATCGACGCGAAGAACGGATCGCGCTGGACATTAAGCGCAACCGCAGCCACCGCGTGGAAACTCTGCGACGGAAAACGGACGCTGGATGAGATGGCGCGAGTTCTGCGACAGAAACGGGAGAGCATCGCGGAATTCTGCCGTCAATTTGAAGCGCTCGGATTGTTGCAAATCCGAAACGCGCACATCCTGGCAGCGGTCGCGTTCCGAACGACGGCCCAGAGCCCATTCAGCTACCAATCTGCGGGCCTGGGCTCAGGCCCAAGACGCAGACCTTCACCGCGCGGGAATAGCGGACCGGGTTGATCTAGCGTCGGAATTACCGCCAGTAAGGAATTGGACTGGAAAAAACGTGTTCACGATCATGACACTGCAAAATGGAAAAGCGCCTGAAGCCAAGGCGGACGACGACAACCTTGTAGTTGGCGGGTAGACAATGAGCTACGACGGGAAATCGCTTACATTTGCCAAGTGAGTCGGCCAGCGGTGCGGACAAAAGCATCATTGTCAAAATTCTCTAAAGATTCCATGTAGACATTCTGACCTATTTTGGTGCGTAATGGTGAAGAACATTCACGCGGACCGCAGAAAACTGGTGCCAATGGATCAGTCATTACAACAATTGATGAAAGCGCTCATAGAGGTGCAGCCACGCCTGTACGCCTATGTGACTTCGCTGGTACATGATCTGGACAGGGCCAACGACGTGTTACAAAAAGCCAACGTGGTCATGTTGGAAAAACTGGAAGAATTCAAGACGTTGAATCAGGAATTTGTTCCCTGGGCATTCAAGGTATGCTACTTCGAAGTATTGGCAGACCGCCGAGACGCACTTCGAGATCAACTCGCATTTGATGATTCACTTTTGGATAGCCTCGCTGCTAGCGCCGCGCAGCGCAGCGAGGTAGTCATCGAGCGACAAAGGGCGTTGACTGGTTGTCTCGAAAAGTTGACGACACATCAGCGGGATATTCTCTCTAGACGCTATGAGAATGGGCAATCCGTGGCGACCGTTGCCAAAGAATTGAAGCGCCCGACAAAAACCATTTCTCAAACGCTTTACAGGATTCACGAGCATTTGCTCGATTGCATAGAGCGTCGGCTTGCTGCGGAGGGACACGCATGAATGATCGTGCCTCCCAAGAAACTGTTGCCGAGCAGCATCGACTATTGACGGCTTTGCTCGATGGCGTCTCGACACCGGCGGAGCGAGAGCAGATAGTCATACTGTTGAGGCAAGATGCCGCGTTTCGACATTTTTATCTGGAACGGCTGGAGTTGCACGCCCTCCTGGCATGGCAACTTCGCAACGGAGCGGCTGGCGGCTTGCCTGCGTCGTTGGCAGACGGCTCCACCAATCCAAAAACAGCCAGTCTCAGACTCCTTTGCCAACGGAAATCCGTACAGCAGACCTCACGTTGGAGATGGCAGCACATCGCGGCCTGTGTGGCAACCGTATTGTTTGTTGTCTTAGTGGGTGCTTGGGCGTTGAGGAGCGAGCCAGCGTTTGTGCTCATGGACGTTCAAGGCGACGTTAAATTAGAGAGAAACAAGGTTCAGGTACCCGTTGCCGACAACACTGTAATCAAACCTGGGGACTTGATCATTACGAATTGGCATTCTTCCGCAAAGATTCAATGTCAGCGGCTAGGTTCCACGGTGCAGTTGAATGAAGAGTCCAGGATTGTGCTCCCGCTTGGATCAGAGAAAACTTTCAAACTCGAAACTGGCGCATTGGATGCGGTCGTTGCGCACCAGAAGAGTGGCAGTGCCGTTTACTTCGACACGTTGGAATCATCGACGAAAGTCATTGGCACCGATTTCCGATTGGTTGCAGAAAAAAATCGCACGTTCCTACTCATGAACGAAGGAAAGGTTGAGTTTAAGGGAGCGAAAGAGTCCGTTCCCTCTGTTGTCAAAGGTCAGGAAATGGCGGTTGTTTCACCAGACAGCAAGGTTTGGGTTTCGCCTCGTCCGGTTGACGGAAAAGGCACTGGGTTGCGTGGCGACTACTTTCAAGGAAAGAATTTCGATAGCTTTGTGCTTTTCCAGATCGACCCTCAGATTCACTTTATTTGGAAAGGTGTTTCTCCAATACCTGGCAAGATCCCCGTCAACGATTACTCAATCCGTTGGACCGGCTTTATCGAACCGAGATACACTGAAACATATACTTTCGAATTACATGCCGACGATTTTGGATATCTCTGGGTCGACGACAAGTTGGTTGTCAGAGTTGAAAACGGAAAGCACTTCGCCGCTTCGGGAAGCGTAAAGCTTACCGCAGGAAAAAAGCACCTGATAAAATTTGAGTACATTCAACTTTGGGGCTTTGCCAAGGCCGGACTCTATTGGAAAAGTAGAAGTCAACCACGCGAAATTGTGCCGCAGAGTCAGCTTTATCCACCCGTCAATAAACCGTAACATTTGTTTGGGTCGTCATACTTCATGGAGCTGGTGTGCTGAAATCAGTGCGAATACCTCTTGCGCTAATACTTACCGCCGGGTTACTAACTGCAGCTGGTCGTCTTGTGAAAGCCGCAGACGGCAAATGGGATGTCTCTCCCGTTCAGGATTTCACGCCCCATTCGGTCCCCTGGGTTGAACCCCCGCTTCTTACATTGCCAAGCGCTGAAGAACTCGAAACGTTCACGGTGAAAGGCCGGACGTATGACATCAAGAAAATCTCGCCCGGCGCGGGGAAAGACCGCGCGAAACCCATTGCCGATTTCAACAACGCCAATGAAGCGCTTTATTTCCGCGGAACAGGGGGCGGCGGACTCCGTTCGAAAGAAAGGCTGATCGTAGAGGACTGTACGTTCATCATCGATTTCAAAGAAGGTGAGTTTGAAACCTGGTCTCCCCGCCGCGCTGGAATATTCGTGGAGGGCTTTCGCGAGGTCTTGGTCCGCAATTGTGTGTTCATTTCCAAGGCCCGAAAGACGGATCCGCTCCGCAAAGTCATTGGAAGTGTCATTGCCTACGATTGTGTGAATGTACAGGTAGAAGATTCTTACTTTGAGGGGCGCACTATTGGCTTTCGCGGTCATGTCTTGGCGTTCTGCTGTGGCCCGACGCAATTGAAGAATCTGGAAGTCAATGGCAAGGGTGAATCCACAGGTGGACTTTGGGTGGCCAGTGGTTTTGGTGAAGGCAAGGTCGGTTGGGAGCATCAGGACAATTTGGAGTTGGCCATTTATCCTCCCGGCCCTTTACGCGTTGAGAACTGCTGGATACATGATCAAAAAGGAAAAGAAAACAGCGACGGAATCTATGTACAAAGCGTTCGGCCGTTTCTGATCCGCAATTGCAAAGTGGAGAAGTGGAGCGAAGACTCCTTGATTGATGTGGGATTCCGGGATGTGGGGCGAAAATGGAAAACTGGTTTTACCGTCAATCACGGCGGACTGGGCCTGGTTGAGAACTGCGAATTCTCCGACGGATGGGTAAAAGACAGCGTGGGCCTTGGCGGCGCGTTGATCTTCCGCAACAACACCCTTCGCAAAGCCTGGTTTTTTCCGTACGCCTTTGATGGCGGCCAATGGTATGTGCTGAGCAACAAATTCGAGCTGGGCGGGGCGATCTGCTCCGGGCGAAATGGACAGACCACCGGTTGGACTCCGCCCGAAGGCATGTTGACGCATGGTTCCAAGATGCACCTGTACAACAACGTGTTCGAATCAAAGGACGCCCGACAGCGCCCGCTGTACATCGGCGGCGCAAAACCCGCGGCGCTGAAGGACGTGATCGTCGCGGACTACAATGTCTATGCCATGGCCGCACCGAAAACATGGGCGTTGGAGTCGAAGGGAATTGATACCGAATACAAGACCCTTGACGAATGGCGCGCCCAGACAGGCAACGACAAGAACAGCGTTCTGGGCGCAGGCACACGAGAGCAGTTTTCCAAGGTTGATCCGTCAACGCTAAAATTGCCGTCTGGTTTCAAAATGGAATTTGGCGAAGCGCCTGCGGGGCTGACCGGGCCTGTCGGCGTGTTATCCAAAGCTGTTTTGGACAAAGCGAAGGAAATGCGCGCGGTTACAGAGAAAGAGCTTTCCGATCCTGCGGTCATCGCAGCCATTGACGCCGCCGAAAAAGCGCGCGCGGCCGGTGTCGTGGAAAAACGTGAAACAGTCAAAGTTGTTCAGGCAGAACGCGATGGCAAGAAGCTGAAGTTCGAGTTTGAAAACCTTCCATTGGCGGGAAAGACTTATCCATCCAATGCAGCCAAAGCAAGTGGCGGAGCCTATTCATTGTGGGTCGCCAAACAAGCGGGTGACTCGCTGGGGTTTACGGTCGACGTTCCAACTGCAGGCACGTATACGATTTTTCTCAAGACAACTTCTCAACAGGACCGGGTTGAACTTCAGTTGGAAGTCAATGGCAAGTCAGTTGGCGCGCCAGTGAAGACCACTAGCGAAATGGACTTTGGAAAGACCGCGCTGTTGGCGGGACCGCAGAAATTCAGCGTAAGGCTTGTCAGCCCGGCAGATTCACCCAAGAAGTTGCGGTTTGATCGGTTGGATCTGCTGGCGGAATAAGGCATTCGGATTTATTCAGGGAATTGATTTTCAGAACTAACGGGAGTGAAACATGAATACGACGACCCAACTCATCAAGCAACGCGGTTATACATGGTCGAAAATCTTGGTATTGGTGGCGTTTATGTTGGCGATTAATTCGCGAACGTTTGCAGCCGACCTCACGTGGGACATTACCCCTGGAACCGTAGGTGCGGGCAATAGTGCGGTCAACGGTGGCGCGGGCACGTGGAATACTACGAACGGAAACTGGACTGCCGACCTCGGGGTCAACAACGTAGCCTTCGTCAGCGGTACAGATACTGCAGCATTCACCGCTGCTGGAGCCAAGGTCACCCTCGGCCTTGCTATTAATGCCGTTGAGGCCCGTATCAGTAATACGGGTTACACATTTGACTTGGATTCAGTAGCCGGGACGGCAAACAATCTAACCTTTAGCAAACTGACTGGCGTAAATGGATCGGGCACGCCAAGCGCCTTTACAGTGCTCATGGATACAGCCGCTGGTTCGGTATCCGGCACCTTCACGGTGCAGGTTAATACCGGTGATTCGATTGACAACGTGAACACGCCGATTTCACTGACCAATAATCAAAACACAGGCGGCTCATTGATCCTCAATAAGACCGGCACCGGCATTTTGAAAGTCAGCGGCACCCTGGCTGGCAATGGTGGTAGCGGGGCCGGTCGCCTGGCCTTTTCGGTGAACGGCGGAACCTTGGATATTGGTAGCGCCACAACCACCGGGCTCAATGCCACCGGCAATCTGACGCTCAATAATTCAGGCAGCACCTTTGATCTTCGCAGCAAGTCGATCACAGTTGGCAGTTTCGCCGGTGCCGCGGGAACTATTGTCACAACAAGTGGAACAGCCAGTACGTTGACTGTCAGCTCAGGCAATGCCGCCTCTACGGTAGCTTCGAATCTCAGCGGTGCCTTGACACTGAATAAAACAGATTCTGGGAGCGTAGCCACGCTCAACATAACTGGACAGGTAAACATCACCGGAAGCGTCGCCGGAGCCCGAGGTTTGACGCTCAATAACGCAACATCCATGGTCATTGGCGGAACAGTCTCGACTTCAAACAATGGCGGCGTAACGCTGAGCAACAGCGCGACTATGGGCGCATTGGCGATGAATGGCACCGGCGTCCTTGCGCTAGGCGCGAATACTCTCACGATTGGCAGCGCCGCCACCAACAGCACTATTGCCACCGCAATTACCGGCACCTCCGCAAGCCAATTGATCAAGACCAACGCAAGCACACTCACTCTTTCAGCCGCGAACACCTACGCTGGAAAAACAACAATCAGCGCCGGGATATTGTCTATCAATGCCATGCAAAATGCAGGTGTTGCCAGCCCCTTAGGCCAGCCCGTCGCCGGGGCAGCCAGCATCATCGACCTCGCCGCTACAGGTACGCTGCAGTACACGGGAACCGGGCACAGCAGTGATCGCGTCATCAACCTCAGCACGCTGGCAGGCGGCGCAATGACACTTGACGCCAGCGGCGCGTCTGGAACGCTCTCCCTGAGCGGAGGCGTTACGTGTTCCGGGACCTCAAGCACCTCGACACTGACCCTGTCCGGCACGGGCGCTGCGTCACAAAGCGGAGTCATCGCCGACGGCACAGCGCCCAATGTGACGGCTGTGACCAAGAGCGGCAATGGCACGTGGACTCTGACCAATGCCAATACTTATACAGGCGCGACAACTGTGAGCGCAGGCACCCTGGTTGTCACCAACGCCGCCGGGATTTCAGCTTCCTCCAATTTGATCCTCAATGGCGGCACGTTCAACTATACGCCCAGTGCTTCGACGCTGACGGTTGCAGGCATGACTTTTTCAGGCGCCAGTTCAGTTGGGATTACTGTTGGGAGCAAGATCACAACAGCGTCGGCCGTCACCGCCACCAGCGGAACAGTCACGTTAAACCTGACATTGCCGAGTTCGTTGACGCCTGGAACATATGTGATCCTGGAAGCCACCGGCGGAGGATTTACCGGAGGAACGACGTTTGTCTTTGGTAGTATCATCAACAACACAGGGTATGTCCTCGGTACTCCGAATGTCGCCAGCGGCAGCGTCTCAGTGAACGTATCCACGGGCACACCACTCACGGCAGCTTTTTGGAAAGGCGCAGTGAGCAACAGTTGGTCTGCGGCGTCTGTCAGCGCCAGCAATTGGACCACAGACTCCGGCGGTGTAACCGCCACGACATTGGTACCCAGCGGAAGCACAGATGTGACTTTCTCAGCCTCCGGTTCTGCCAACCAAACATCCATGCTGCTGAGCGCCAACATGGCCGTCAACAGCCTCACGGTTAACGACGCGACTACTTTGCTTAACGCTGATGGCAACGCGCTGACCGTAAACGCCGGTGGTATCAGCCTTACCCCTGCCGCAGCCATGTCCACCATTAACACGCCAATCACTCTCGGTGCCGATCAAAATTGGTCCGTGACTGATTCCGCCGCCACGTTGACAGCGGGTGGCATTGTCAGCGGTGGTTTCACGATGACGAAAAGCGGGGCCGGGACGCTTGTGCTTGTCGGAGCAAACACTTTCAACGCCCTGACGTTCAACGCGGGAACTGTGGAACTTCAAAACGCTCAAGCCGCAGGCGGTGCCTCATTGGCTCCTGGCGCAGGCACGACACTCCGAGGCGCGACGACTGGCGGCGCTACGCTGACGATTAGCAACGCGCTGACCGCGAACTCAGGAACTGTGAGTTTAGCCGCGAAACAATCCAGCGGAACCGGAAACGCCACGATCAATTTCGGAGCCTCGACGATCAACAATGCTGCTGTTTTGCTCATCACCGCACCTGCGACCAACTCGGTGTATGGCACTGCCAACGGAGCGGTCACTTTCGGCCCATCCAGCACCGGGAAGCTACAAGTTAACGCAAACTTCACGGTGGCTGGGCTGTCCTCCGACGCCACACCGGGAACGCCGATCGTCGAAAACGGTGGAGCGTCAAATGCGATCCTTACTGTGAGCAGCGCCGTGACCGGGACCTACGCCGGAACGATCCAAGACGGAGGCGGTGCCGGTAAATTGGGATTGACCAAATCTGGAGTTGGAAACCTCACACTTTCCGGCGCAAATACCTATAGCAATAACACAGTTGTCACTGGTGGAGCCCTCACCTTGGCTAGTCCCGCCACTTTGGGTGCGACGACGAACACCCTGACCTTGAGCGGCGGCAGCGTGGATTTGGGCGGCACCAGTCAGACGGCGGGGGCGGTCAGCATTAGCACCGCTGGCACGCTTTCCAACGGCGACCTCACTGGCACCTCTTACGCAATCAGCAACACCACTGGCACCGCCCTGGTGAGCGCGAATCTTAAAGGAGCGGCGGCGACCTTGTCCAAATCCGGCGCTGGGGGAACCTTGACGCTTTCCGGCACGGGAAATACCTATGGCGGCGGCACCACCTTGACCGGCGGGACAATCAACGTGAATAACTCGACGGCCCTCGGCACCGGCAACGTGGCGATCGGCCAAGCCGGGGTGATTTCACAAATGATCCTGGCCAAAGGGATTAGCCTCGGCTCAGGGATTGGCTTCACGCTGAATGGTAATACGGGAGTCGCCGCGACAAACATCCTCGGCGTCGCCACCGGCAATACCGCAACGATCAATGGGACTATCAATATCACCGCCACACCCTCCAACGGCGGGCATTTTGGCGGATCGGTTTCCGGTGCCACCGGCACCTTGATCCTGCCCGGGGTCATCACTTCCAGCGTCAACGTCAATCAACGCAACGGCACGGTGGTCTATGGCGGCGGCGGCACGGGCTACAGCTTGATGAGCATGAACGAAGGAACCACGCGGATCAGCGCGAACAACGGCATCGCCACGACGGTTTCCTTCAGTTTGGCGACCCAGACCGCGGCCACGGGAAACCTCGACCTCGCGGGTTTTAACCAACAGTTGGTGGCCGTCAGTAAAGGTGCGGGCACCGCCACCATTGGCAACTCCTCGACCACGGCCGACTCCACGCTCACCTTGACGGGCAATGGAACCTACGCGGGCATCATCCGAAACACCCTTGGTGCTGGGACACGCAAGACCGCCCTCACGTATAACGGGACAGGCACCACCTTCACCCTTTCCGGTACCAACAATATTTTTACCGGCGATACCCTGGTCACGGCGGGCACCTTAGCCCTCGGTAGTAACACCGCGATCCAGAACAGCGCCTTAGACACCTCCGGAGCGGGGGTCGTGACGGTGACCGGCTTTACCACGCCGACGATTGGCGGATTGAAAGGCAGCACTGACCTGGCCTCGGTGATCACCACCGGTTACAGCGCGGTGACCGCGTTGACGCTCAATCCCGGGACCGGCGCGACGCCCTCCTACAGCGGCGTCATTGCCGATGGCTCGGCATCCATGAGCCTCACCAAGACCGGGGCGGGCACGCAGACCCTCACCGGCGTCAGTACCTTCACCGGCGCGACAAACGTCAACGCCGGGACGCTGGCGGTCAATGGCAGCATCGCGACTTCATCGAGCGTCATCATCACTCCCGGCGCGCAGTTGCGCGGATCGGGGACGGTCAGTTCAATCACCACCACAACCGGCACCGGAAATCCGATCGTCTGGCCGGGCGCGGCGACTGTGGTGACGGGTTTGACCGCTGCAACTGAAGTTCTCACAGTTACTGGAACCACGGTCGATCTTTCCGCAAATGCAGGGAAATTGAATATCGTCCTCAACAGCTTTGGCACAATGGCTGGCGACGGTAAAAATCAGAAACTGGTCATAAAGAATAACAATCCGGTGCTCACCATCGATGGAAATTCAGTGCTGTCGATTGCAGCAGATACTGCGTCAGCCCTGAAAACGGCATCCGTAGGAGGCGTTGGCGAGTACGTCATCGTTGACATTCAGGATGGTTCAGGCGCAGCAAAACCAATTATGTTTAACGCCTTCGCATTGGGGAAGATCAGTAGTGGTTTCTTGGATATTACAAACTTTCCGGGTGTCAATGTTTCGATCATATACCGTGACACGACGACGACGCCGAACCCGACTGATACAACGAATCCGAATGGTGGGTCGGTTACTGCCAATCAGATCATCCTGAAGTTTGAAAGCACCAGCGTCTCCCCCGTCAAAATCGCCGACTTCGCCGCAAAGGCTGAAGGCGCAGGCGTGAATCTGTCTTGGACTTGCGTCTCCGAATACCAGAACGCCGGCTTCAACATCTACCGCCGCGCGCTGGAAAGCGCTGAATGGGTCAAGGTCAATCCCACGCTGATCGCCGGGCGCATCACCACCCCCGACGAACGAAAGTATACATACTTTGATTGGGCCTCCTCTGGCATGTATGAGTACAAGCTCGAAAGTATCGACTTGTCGGGCGGACGCGAGGCGTATGCGAAGCTCAGCGAGGTGGTGGATGTCGATTGGATGTCGGAACCCAGCGACGTATCAGCTGGTGCAATCGATTCCGCGATGCGCAGCATCGACATGGCAGTCGGCGCTCAGACCGCTCAGCGCGTTGAAAAGGTGTTTGCCACCGCGAGAATGGTTGATGTGAATAGGACCGATTCGTCGGCCAAAGTTGCCGTGCGCGAATTGGATGCGCGCTCGAACTCCAATGTGTCCGCTGCAAACAATGTCTCCGTACGCAGTGCGGCGAACGTACAGACGCCTGCGGTCGGTATCCGCTGGTTCTCGTCGGGACGAATTGGTATGTCCTCGAATTATACCACGGCGAAAGTTACCTACAAAAATGCAGGCGTGATGTTGATTCCGCAGACGTCCATGCCGCAAGGATTCGACTTGGGCAGCGTCGCGTTGCAGCGCGAAGGGCGCAACGTGAATGCGCTGGCGAAAGTCACCGGCGGTTTGTTGGTATACGCTCCGGGTTACAAGGACAAGTACACGGACAAGGACGCGATCTTTATCCGCAAGACAAGCGGCGCGACGAATGCCGGTACTCCGGCCTCTGCAACCGGATTGTTCTCCAGCGCGATGCCGGTCAATGTCACCTCCTCTAATACCGTCACGAATGAGTACCACGATGTATACTTTGATTACAGTCTGCGCCCCTACTCCTTCGAACCGTGGTTCTCAAGCAAGTACCTGACTCAGGGCAGCTCGCAGGACTTCAACGTCAACTTGACGGATGTGGTGAGCGGGTCGGCCACGATGCTTGTCAACTTGTGGAGTTTGACCTCCAGCGACGCGGTGAGCCCGGATCACGGCATTCAGGTGCTCGTCAACGGCCAGGCCATCGGCGAATCGAGCTGGGACGGCGTCAACAAGATGCTTCAGTTGTCGTTCACGATTCCGGCTGACAAGTTGAAAACCGGTAGCAACGTGGTGAGCTTGGTCACACCAACCATCGACGGCTTGGATTCTCAAATCTCGTTCCTGCATTCGATCAGCGTCAACTACACACGCGGTTTGGATGGATCAAAGCCGTTTGAGATCATGAACACTTCAGGCGCGGCAGGTATGTACGAATTGTACAATGTACCTGCGACAGGAGCATGGGTGGTCGATGCGCGCTTCAGTGACCGCGCGTCGTTATTGCCCACCGAATCGCTTTTGCAGGCCGACGGCACGCTGCGCGTTCGCTTCATCGCTCAAGCAGGAGGCAGCGGAAAGTATCTCGTCGCCCCCAGCGGCCAGGAAAATAAACCACTCAGCGTGAACGCGCGGCAGGTCAAAGCGCTCAAGTTGAACGGCACATATCTGGCCACCGGGCCCGCGCAATTCGCGTCGGGCACTCAAGCCTTGTTGATGAAGCGCGCGAAGGAAGGCATTCGCGGTACGTATGTAGATCAGGAGCAACTCTTCGATTACTACAATTACGGTCGCTTCGGCCCGGACGGCATCCGCAACGCGGTGCGTTCTACCAAGCCGACGTATCTACTGTTGGTCGGAAGAACGACGTATGATTACCTGAATTACGAAGGCCAGAACATCGATCCGTTGTGCCCGGCGTATCTGGTATCGACCAGCTTCTGGGCGCAGACGACGTCGGACAGCGCATTCGGCGATCTCGGCCGCGGATATCCTGAAGTTGCAGTGGGTCGATTGCCGGTCAACAACACGACAGAGTTGTCGGGCGCAATCAGCCACATCGTCGGCTACAAAGGCATCCCGCAATCCGGTATTCGATTGCACGCCGCATCCGACAAGCCGGACCCGTTGGTGGCTGATTTCGGTGCGCAGCTTGACGCAACGATCAAGGTCAAGAACCCGGATATGACCTGGCAGGAAAACTACCTCGCGAAGACATATGCCACCGCGCCGGAAGTGACGGCGGCGTTAAAAGAAGCGGCGAATGGCGGCGCGGATTTGATCCTGTACTCCGGTCACGGCAACGCGGCGCGATTGGGCGCGGACGATCCGAGGATTTTGGATCAAACATCGGTCCAATCGTGGACGGGCAACACGGTCTTCCTGCAGTCGACGTGCACGGCGAATTGGATGGCGAAAAATGTAGATGATTACAAGAGCATCGCGATCCAGGCGCTGACGCAGACTCAGGGCGGCATCTCGGCAAGCATCGGCACATCGACGTACATGACCTCCGACGCTGCAACCGCGTTCATGAACCAGTTGCTGAAGAACGCGTCCGGTTCAAATGTGCGTTGGGGCAGTGTGCTGATGAAGACGCAACAGTGGGCGGGCAGCCAGTCCGGCAGCGTGTTCTACAAAGACCTGATGACGACCGAACAGTTGTTCGGCGATCCGGCTATGCCGGTGTTTACGCCGAAGTCAGCGGTATCGACACCCAGCGTATCGTCCAATGCGGCGGGCACCTTTTAATCAAGTCATTCAAACAAAGAGCGAATGAAACTAAATTGAGGAAATAGAACATGCGTTGGACTAAAAGCGAAAATGTGATCTGGGAAGAGCTCGACGGCGGGGCGCTGCTGATCGATACCAAGAGCGGTTCGCGTTGGACCTTAAGCGCGGCGGCCGCAGCAACCTGGAAACTCTGCGACGGCAAGCGGACGCTCGGGGAGATGGCGGAAGTGCTGTGCCAGAAGCGAGCGATCATCGCGGAATTCTGTGCGCAATTTGAAGTGCTGGGGCTATTGAAAGGGCAGGACGTTGTCTGTGCCGCGCCAATCGTGTTCAGCTCGGCGAATTCAAGTCCGTTCAGTTTTCAATCAGCAGGTATCGGCTCTAGTCCGCGCCGCCGTCCTTCACCGCGCGGGAACAGCGGTCCGGGTTAATTGCCTTGGCGCAAGAAATTGATCGCTCTATTTCTATAGTGAGCAGCGAATCCCATCGGACAATCATCGCGGACAATGTAACTCTGAACGATTGAATTTATATCGAGACGGTGAGAGCGACATGCTTAAAAGAGAACTTCAATTGAGAGTAGCAAAAATAGGCGATGGCAATGGTCGCAAAATGTTAATACCTGTGTCTCCAGTTCTTCGTCTCGTTGCGCTTCTGCTTCTTTCGGCACTCGCTTTACGCCATTCGTCATTGGAGGCCGCTACGGTTCCCGTGCGCGCCTTCATCGAGAAGCATTGCGCCGACTGCCACGATAGCGAGTCTCAAAAGGGCGGGCTGGATTTGACAGGGCTGGCATTTCAACTTGATGACCCACGCAACTTTGCGAAATGGGTCAAGGCGTTTGACAAAATTGAATCCGGCGAAATGCCGCCGAAAAAGAAGGCACGACCACCTCAAGCAGAGACGACTGCGGTGCTCGAATGGTTGAACTCCGCGCTGATCACGGCCGACACAAAGCGTGTAAAGGAAGAAGGCCGCGCGTTGCTCCGTCGGATGACGCGAACGGAATACGAGAACACCGTTCAGGATTTGTTGGCGATTGACATCCCGCTCCGCGACCTGCTGCCGGAAGACGCGGCCGTCGAAGGTTTTGAAAAAGTGGACGAAGGCTTGCGGCTCTCGCCGGTGCATCTTGAGCGCTATCTGGAGGCGGCGCGGCAAGCACTAACGGCGGCGGTCGTCATCGGTTCGAAGCCAGTGACGAAAACGCATCGACTGAGCTACAAGGACAGTCCATCAATCAAGAAAGAAATCGGTAAGGGTCTCATCGCCCGGGCCGACGATGTGGTTTTTCTCGATGATGTGGCCGAATCGGAACGGGCGGCGCTGCGTAACATTTTTCGCGTGACGCAGCCTGGCCGTTACCGTGTGCGCGTTTCAGCCTCCGGCTATCAGACAGGTGGCAAACCGATGACGTTGCATATCGGCGCGAAGACTTTCAATCCTGCGTTTGGCAAAGCGAAATTGGGAGCCTATTTCGATGTCCCCGAGGACAAGCCCACGGTGGTGGAGACGACTGGCTTTGTCTCCGTCAACGGCACCATCGCGGTCGCCGGCTACAATCTGACGAAGACTGGCGTCAAGGATGTCAAGACTTACAAAGGCCCCGGACTCGCGATTCAATGGGTGGAGGTCGAAGGGCCGCTGGCCGAGGAGTGGCCACCGGCCAGTTATACAGGGCTTTTTGGCAAGCTTGAGCTGGAGAAGGGAACCTTATCCGACGCCCAAAAAATCCTACACGATTTCCTGCCGCGCGCTTTTCGTCGGGCCGTGGCGGATGATGAGGCCGCGCCATTCGTCGCGCTTGTGAAAAGTAAACTGGGTGTAGGGACACCGTTTCAGGAAGCCATCCGAACTGCACTGGCGGCCGTACTCTGTTCGCCTGATTTCTTGATGCACCGCCAGTTAGTTGGGCGGCTCGACAGCTCCGCGCTCGCCTCGCGGCTTTCCTATTTTCTTTGGAATTCGATGCCTGACGCGGAGCTGCTCGCTCTTGGCGTGAATGGCCAGATCACGCAGCCGGCGGTGCTCCGCGCGCAGACCGAGCGGCTGCTGAATGACCCTAAAGTTGAACGCTTCGTCAATGACTTCACGGGACAGTGGCTCGAGACGGCCGACCTTTCCGCTACATTGCCTGACAAACTGCTCTACCCCGAACATGACGGTTTGCTTCAGAGCTCAATGGGTGGCGAGGTACACAGCTTTTTTTCCGAGCTATTGCGAGCGAATCTCCCGGTGGAGAACTTTATCTCGTCCGATTTTACAATGCTCAACGGCCGCCTGGCCAAGCACTACAATATTCCAGGCGTTGAAGGGCAGGAGTTTCAGAAAGTGACGCTTCCGCCCGGGAGTCACCGGGGCGGATTGATGACTATGGCCGCAATACTGAAGGTGACCGCCAACGGCACCGCTACTTCGCCTGTCGTGCGTGGAAAATGGGTGCTCGACCGCCTGATGGGCCGTCCGCCCGAGCCTCCGCCGCCGAACGTACCGGCCATCGAACCCGACACACGCGGCGCACATACCATCCGCGAACTGCTCGCCAAACACCGCGACCAACCTGCTTGCGCATCTTGCCATGCGATGATCGATCCGCCCGGCTTTGCGCTCGAGAGCTTCGACGTGATCGGAACCTGGCGCGAAAAATACCGCATGCTTCCGGAGTCGGCTAAAACAGCCGTCAACGCCCAGCGGCTCAAAATCAAGTTCATCCAAGGACTTCCGGTGGACCCCAGCGGCGAACTTCCCGATGGAAGGAAATTTGCAAACATTGATGATTTTAAGAAACTGCTTCTCGTCGACAAGCTACAGTTCACCAAGGGACTGGCTTCCAGGCTCCTCGTTTATGCCACGGGACACAAGGTTGAATTTTTTGATCGCGCACCGATGGGGCAGATCGCCGCACGCACGACACAACAAGGCGGAGGATTGCGCACTCTCGTTCACGAGTTCATCCAGTCACCCAGCTTCCAAAACAAATAGTCGTTGCCGGAATGAAAAGGGAGATCGTCATGCACAAGCACGTATCACGCCGCACATTTCTCCGCGCTGCTGGAGTCAGCTTGGCGCTGCCTTGGCTCGAAGCGATGGCACCAGCGGCCCGCGCGGCCGAAGCCGATTCGCGCAAGCGGCTGGTCTGCGTAAGCGCCTCACTGGGCTATCATGCTCCCTTTTTCTTCCCCGAAAAGGCCGGTGGTGATTACACGCTGTCGCCGTATCTGGAGCCATTCGCCGAATTGCGGAAGGATTTCACGGTCTTTTCCGGCCTGATGCACCCGAGCGTGAACAGCGGGCATCCCTCCGAGCGTTCCAGTCTCAGCGGAGCACCGGACGGGTCGAAGACCACGATCTCCATGGATCAGGTTGCCGCCGAGAAGATGGTCGGAGTGACACGCTTCAACAGCCTCGTCCTCGGCAATCTCAACAGCGGAGGTATCTCATTCACGCGCACCGGAGTCGCGCTCCCAAAAGAAATCAAACCATCCGCCATTTTCGCGAAGCTTTTTCTGGGAGGTTCCGCCTCACAGGTACAAGATCAGGTCCACCGGCTGCGGGATGGCCGGAGTATCATGGATGCCATCATGGAGCCCACAAAGCGAATGGCTCGCACGCTCGGGAAACAGGACCAGGACAGACTTGATGAATATTTCAACAGCGTCCGGGATGTGGAAAAGCAGCTGCTGGATGCCGAGGAATGGACGAAGAAACCGAAACCAACGGTAACCGAGAAAGCGCCGAAGGACGTGGCCAATTCCGCCGACCTCATTGGCCAGTTGCGCTCGATGTATGACCTGGCTTTCCTTGCGCTGCGCACTGATTCCACGCGTGTGATCAGCATGTGCGTTTTTGGAGGGACTTCGGTGCCACTCGTCGAAGGCGTGAGCCGCGGTCACCATGAGTGCTCGCACCACGGACAGAGCCCCGAAAAAATCGCCCAGCTTCGACTTATTGAGGGTGCGGAGTTGCTTGCGCTGCGCGATTTCCTTGCGCGGCTGAAGAGTACCAAAGAGGAAGGCGTCTCTCTGCTCGACCAGACCGCCGTCCTGTCTACTTCCAATCTTGGCAACGCTTCCAACCACACCTGCAAGAATCTGCCAGTCCTTGTCGCAGGCGGTGGCTTCAAGCACGGCATTCACCTGGCCTACAACCCGGACACCCACCCACCCCTTTGTAATCTTTACACACAGATCCTCCGCCAAGTCGGCGTGAACGTAGAGCGCTTCGGAACCAGCACCAATACTTCGTTGCCTGGGTTCACTTCATGAGCAGAATCTTGAAATATCTGTTTCTCGCGCTGTTTCTCCCGCTCCTTTTTTTAAGGGCGGAGGATCGGCCTGCGCAACCAAACATCATTTTCATTGTCGGTGAGGACACCGGGCCGGAACTCGGTTGCTATGGGGATGCGCTGGCGGTCACGCCGAATCTCGACCGCTTGGCCAGTCAGGGCGCGCGCTTCACCCGCGCTTTCACGCATGCGCCGGTTTGTGCGCCAAGCCGCAGCGGTCTCATCACCGGTCAGTTTCCCACGACCATCGGCACACAGCACATGCGCTCTGTGCTGAATCGTCCGCCTGTTACCTTCACCAAACTATTGAGGGACGCGGGCTACTTCGTGGCGTGGCCTGGAAAAACAGATTTCAACTTCGCCGATCCGCCCGATTTTGCCGACTCGCGCGCGGAGTGGCTCAATAAACCGAAACCGCGAGAGCCCTTCCTCGCTTACACGAATCTTTTCAAAACGCACGAGAGCCAGATACGCGATGAGGGCGGCGGCTTTGCGAAAAACACCAAGCGACTCACTGCGGCCCAGCGGCACTCTCCAGCGAAGCTGACGCCCCCGCCATATCATCCTGACACGCCCGAAGTCCGCGCCGATCTCGCCCGCTACTACGATCTCGTCACCGCCGTGGATTACGAAGTCGGCGACGTCCTGCGCTGGATCGAAGCGCAGGGAATCGCAGAAAACACCATCGTTATATTCTTTGGCGATCACGGCCGAGGCCTGCCGCGCAGCAAGCGCTGGTGCTACGATAGCGGTCTCCACGTTCCGCTTCTGATTCGCTGGCCCAAGCAAATCCCCGCAGGAAGTGTGCGCGAAGATCTTACGTGTTTTCTCGACCTGTCCGCAACTTGCCTCGCCCTGGGCGGTAGCAAGGTGCCTGCGGATTTCGCCGGTCGCATTCTCCTAGGTCCGAACACTCAGCCGGAGCCGAAGTATGTTTTCGGCGCGCGCGATTTTCAGGACGAAACCTTTGATCGCATCCGCAGCGTGCGCGATCGCCAATGGCACTACCTTCGCAACTATCACCCCGAACTGCCCCATGCCCAGTTCATTGATACCATGGAACTAGGCCCAACCATGAGGGCGTGGCGGCGCGAGTTTGCCGCCGGACACCTGACCGATGCGCAAAAGTTCTTCTTTGCAAAAATGAAACCTGTCGAAGAACTGTATGACACTTCAGTAGATCCCTGGGAAGTGAATAACCTCGCCACCGATCCTGCACACTCCGCAAAATTGCAAGAGCTTCGAGCCGCGATGAACAACTGGGTAGCAAGCACCCATGACATGGCGGAGAAACTCAGCGCCGAGGAAATGGTGAAGCAAGGGATCATCCAGCCGCGAGATCCAAAATACGCCGAGCGCCTCGCAAAATGGGCGGGCAAGTAACCCGTACCGTACGATTCTAAAAACTACACCATTTCCATTCCGGAAAAGCCGCGGGGTTCCGGGACGGAGCAGGTACTGTACTGTCCCCGATTTTCGAGCGCGCCAAGCTTTGAAACGCTCTCTAAATGGCGAATGAGGAGTATGTCTCAGCATGATGACTCTCAAAGCCCTCCCTTTTCTCTGCGCGCTCGCATTGCTCCTCTCGGGATCAGGCGTCGCGTTGGGCGGACAAGCCGCCAAAAATCAATTCAGCGACGTCGTGCGCAAAACGGAGCCACTGGTGCCCGAAGAAGAGCGCAGGACGTTTGTCCTTCCGCCGGGTTTCGAAGCTCAGCTTGTCGCGTCCGAGCCTGACATCGCGAAGCCGATCAACATGTCGTTCGATGCCGCCGGGCGATTGTGGATCACTGACTCGCGCGAGTATCCATTTCCCGTCAAGGAAGGCGCGCCGGGGCGCGACTCGATCAAGATACTGTCTAACTTTTCCGAGAGCGGGAAGGCCCAAAAAATCACAACGTTTGCCGACGGCCTGAACGTGCCCATCGGCGTTCTGCCCTACGGGCGCGGGGCGCTGGGTCACAGCATTCCGTACATTCATTATTTTGAAGACACCCATGTCGCGCCCGGCTCATGCGCGGCCCTGAA
>JBAXUS010000012.1:0-61180 GCA_037129555.1 Planctomycetota bacterium | reverse complement strand
GCGCGTGGCTGAAAAACCACCCTTCCGGGAAAATCTTCTGCATGTCCGCACCTTCGCCCGCGCGGAGCCGGCGCTCAATGTTGGCGAGCTGTGCGATGGCGTCTTCCGCGATTTCGCCACGTGTCGAAGCGCCCCGAGGTGCGGCGTATAGACGTACGTTAAACCACAGCATGATGCTGAGAAATCCCAACGCGAAGACGAGGATTGTGAACCGTAAACAGCGCCGCAGCATCAAGAGCCTTTCATCGCGTGAGGGATGCTAATGCCCAGTAACTCATTCCACTGATCGGATCGGATTTAAGCAGCCGCTAAAACGCGGCTGGGTAGCGTTTACAATCTAGCCACGAATCGAAGGACAGCAAGCACACGGAATTCCAGTGCAGTATGAACAGCGGATAGCTAATGAAGATGCTGAAGCCGGGCGCATTATCGCGCCCGGCACACTGCCAGTATCAATACCAATTCTTACCATGCTAGCGTGGAGTGATTTCGCCGACAGCTTGAACAATTTTGCAACGGTATGAACGATGCTGCCTTACGTTGGAAAGAAGCCTTGTTGGACGCGAGCGATTTCGCGCATTTGTTCTTCTTTTTAAAAGTGGGGAATGGAATTGAACAGAAAATGGAGGTTGCAGGGTTTTCATAGGACAAAACTGAAGCGCGTCAGATAACGGTAACCGCATTCAATTATCATACCGCAAATCGCTTCATCGATGGCGCAATCACGATTAACCCTGAATCGCTACGGATATATTTGAGAAAAATCGCAAGTAGTTATGAGATTTTTGACGCCAACGCAGCCAGAAACTCGCTAATATGGGCAGGAGACCCGATATATGGCAGAAGAGACCTTGTTTGAAGCAGCGCTGGCTGTGCCGGAGGCGGAGCGCGGCGTGTTTCTGGAGCGCGAGTGCGGCGCGGACTCGCAGCTGCGCGCGCGAGTCGACGCTCTACTGGCCGCGCATGACGCTCCGAGTGGCATTTTGGATCGCCCTGCGGCTGAGGAACGCCTACTGGCTCCATCCGACGTTACGTCGTTCACGCAACCGAACATGAAACCCGACGTCGTGATTGGCGGGCGCTATACACTGCTCGAAAAAATTGGCGAAGGCGGCATGGGCGATGTCTGGGTCGCCAAGCAAACCGAACCGGTGAAGCGCCGCGTCGCGTTGAAGCTGATCAAGACTGGCATGGACTCGAAATCCGTACTGTCGCGCTTCGAGCAGGAGCGGCAGGCGCTGGCGATGATGGATCATCCCAACATCTCCAAAGTTCTCGACGGCGGCCTGACGCCGTCGGGGCAGCCTTTCTTCGTCATGGAACTGGTCAATGGGATGTCGCTGACTAAATACTGCGATGAAGCGAAACTGACTCCCCGGCAGCGGCTGGAACTTTTTATTCCAATCTGCCAAGCAGTGCAGCACGCGCATCAGAAGGGCATCGTTCATCGCGATCTGAAGCCCGCGAATATCCTGGTCACAGAAGTGGACGGCAGTCCGGTTCCGAAAGTCATCGACTTCGGCGTGGCGAAAGCAACCGCCGGCAAATTGACTGATGAATCCATGTTCACGCAATTCGGCGCGGTCGTCGGCACGCTGGAATACATGGCGCCGGAGCAGGCGGGCATGACCAGCGAGGACATCGACACCCGCGCGGACATTTATTCGCTCGGCGTGATTTTGTACGAGCTGCTGACGGGCCTGAAGCCCATTGATGCAAAAAGGCTGAAGAGCACCGCGCTGCTGGAGATGATCCGCGTCATTAAGGAAGACGAACCTTCAAAACCATCAACGCGCCTGTCGACGGACAAAGCGCTGGTCTCTCTGGCGGCCTCGCGGCACACCGATCCGAAGCGGCTGACCGCGATGCTGCGCGGCGATCTGGATTGTGTTGTCATGAAGTGCCTGGAGAAGAACCGCAACCGGCGCTACGACACCGCCAACGGCCTGGCCGCCGACATCAAACGCCACTTGTCGGACGAACCCGTCGTGGCCCGGCCACCTAGTACTGCGTATCGCCTGCAAAAAGCCTGGCAGCGCAACCGCCTCGCGTGTTCGGCTGGCCTGACGGTCGCCGCCGCGCTTCTGATTGGCATTGCGGCCAGCCTGTATCAGGCGGTGCGGGCCACGCGGGCGGAGAAAGTAGCCACTAGTGAGACGGCACGTGCTACTGCCGAGACAGCCCGGGCCACCGCCGCCTTCAACGAACTCCGCGCCACCGCGCCGGCCTTTGCCGAGCAGGCGCGCGGGCTGGCGGCGAAGGAGCAATACGCCGATGCCATCGCCAAGCTCGACTACGCCATCAAGCTGCGGCCCGACGCGGCGGAGTTCCTCGTGGCCAAGGGCGACCTGCTCCAGTGCCAGCTCCAGCTCGCCCCCGCCGCCGCGATCTACCGCGAGGCCCTGCGCGTGCAGCCCGGCCTCGCGCGCGCCGAGGCTTCGGCGAAGCTCTGCGACGAACTGCTCGCCGCGCAGCCCGCCGCCGACGGCAAGCTCTCCCGCGAAAGCCTCGCGAAGCTCCACCTCGCCATGCAGCAGCAGCAGCGCCCCGCCGCCGAGCTGCTGCCCGTGGCGCGGCTGCTCGGCGAGGAGAAGAAGCTCATCGTCGAATACTGGCTTGCGCGGCTCAGGGACCTCCCCGTTTCCGCCGAGAAGCCGCTCGCCCAGCGCCTCACCGTCCGCGAGGACGGACGGCTCGCGCTCGACCTCGGCAACACGAAGGTCACCGACCTCTCGCCCCTCGCCGGCGCGCCGCTCGCCACGCTGAACCTCAATGGCTCCACGGAGCTGACCGACCTCTCCCCCCTGGCCGGCCTCGCCTTGATCGAACTGCAACTCTACGGCACCCGTGTGACCGACCTCACTCCGCTGCGCGAGATGCACTCGCTGGAGACCCTTACCGTCCACAAAACCCAGGTCGCCGACCTCACCCCGCTAAGCGCGCTGCGGCTGAAGAGCCTCGACCTCAGTGGCTCGCCGGTCACCGACCTGACCCCGATCCAGAAGATGCCCCTGGAGGAACTGGCCCTACGGAGGACGCGCGTGACCGACCTCTCGCCGCTCATCGGCATGCCGATCAAAATCCTCTCCCTTGACCAGACACCCGTGCGCGACTTTTCGCCGCTCGCCCAGATGCCGCTGGAAAAGTGCTACCTCAACGACAGCCAGATCACCGACCTGACGGTCCTGCGCGGCCGGTCGCTGAAGGAACTGTCGCTTTCCGGCTGCGAAAAGGCGCACAACTACGCGGCGCTCACGGAGATTTCGACGCTCGAATCGCTCTGGCTTCCCTATACGTTTCGCTCGCTGCCGGACGAGGAGCTCGCGGCCATCGGCGCGCTGCGGACCCACCCCAAGCTGCGCCAGATTCAGGCGGAAATTGAGGGAACGATGTATTACACGGCCACCCAATCGAAGGACCTCTTCTGGCAGGATTGGGACCGCTTGCAGACCTTCCTCCCGGCGCTGCGCCAGCAGGGGATTAAGTTCACCCTCTCGAAACGCGCCGACGGCACCTACTACCTTGGGTTTTCCCACCAGCCGTTGCGCGATCTCTCGATGCTCAAAGGCGCGCCCATCAGTGCACTCAACCTCGATACCTGTCCCGTCACAGACCTCACGCCCCTCCACGGGCTTCCGCTCGAAAGTCTCGGCCTTTTTGCCGATTATGTCACCGATCTCAGCCCGCTGCGCGGCATGCCGCTCAAGGCACTGACTTTGTATGGCGCGTATTTCAGCGACCTCTCCCCCCTCAAGGATCTGCCGCTCCAGTCTCTTTATCTCAACAACTGTACCCGGGTGATCGATGTCGCCATCGTGGGAGAGATCGCGACGTTGGAAAACCTCACCGTGCCAGTGCAGGCGATCAACATCGAAGCCCTGCGAAAATTGCCCAAGATCAAGAAGATCGGCTTCATGCGCACCAACAAAGGCGATGGCGAGGCCGTGTCGAATGTGGAAGAGTTTTGGAAAAATTACGCTTGGATCAGCAAGTTGCGCGCGGCGGGAATCAAGGCCAAGCAATTGCAGCAAGGGGAAGATGGTAACTGGCTCGTGGATCTCTCGGAATCGGGCATCAGCGACCTGAGCGCTCTCCAGGGAGCCATGGTGTTTTACCTGCATCTTTGGAATACGCCCGTCGCCGATCTGACGCCGCTGCGCGGCATGAACCTGAGAGGACTCAGCCTTTTCAACACCCAGGTTACCGACCTGAGTCCGCTTCAAGGCATGCTTATCGAAGATCTCACCTTGAGCGGCACCAAGGTGGCCGACATTTCCGCCCTGCGCGGGATGGGGCTGAAAACCCTGACGCTGCATGACTGCACGGAACTTACCGACCTTTCGCCGCTGGCGGAGAGCAAGGACCTCGCGACGATCACCCTGCCGCCGAATGCGGCGAACATCGAGTTCCTCCGCACCTTCCCCAAGCTCAAACGCATTGGCTTCAAGGAGGACTTCGTCAAGGGCGTCGGCCCCGACAAAACCGCCGTGGAATTCTGGAAGCAATACGACATCGCCTGGGTGCGGGCGGTGCGCGCCTCGGTCATCGCGATCAAGAGCCTCAAGGAGCGGCTCGACGGCACCTGGGACGTGGACCTTTCCGAATCGGCGATCAGCGACCTCGCGATCCTCCGCGGCGCTCCCATCCGCAACCTGCATCTCTGGAATACCCCGGTCGCCGATCTGACTCCGCTCCGGGGCATGGCCCTCCAGTGGCTCAGCCTCTTCGGCACCAAGGTCACCGACCTCAGCCCGCTCAAGGGCGCGCCGATCGAGACCTTGACCGTGAGTGGCACCAAGGTGGCCGACATTTCCGTGCTGCGCGGAATGCCGCTGAAAAGTCTGCGGCTGCATGAATGCACGGAACTCACCGACCTCTCGCCTTTGGCGGAGTCCAAGGAACTCAAGGATGTCACGCTTCCGCCGGACGCGAAAAACATCGAGGTTCTCCGCGCCCTTCCGAAGCTCGAACGCATCGGCTATCGGGAGGATCCGGCTAACGGCTACCGTGCGGACAAGACCGCCGCGGAGTTCTGGCAGGAATACGACGCGAAGAAGAAATGAAATCGATCAGCACTCTATTTATGATGGAAGCTTGATGTCCCCAGACGAACAGTGGTCCAAAATCTATACGGAACTGCGGCGCGTGGCGTCGGCGAAGATCGCGAGCGAGAAGCCCGATCAGACGCTCAACGCCACCGGCCTGGTCCACGAAGCGTGGCTGAAGCTGGCGGACGCCTCCGTCGAGTGGCGCGACCGCACGCACTTCATACGCGTGGCGGCGAATGCGATGCGCCGCATCCTCGTGGACCGCGCGCGCGCCAAGCTCGCCGCCAAGCGCGACGGCGGCAGGCCCGTGCAGCTTTCCGAAGTCTCCGCGCCAATCCCCAGCGCCGAGTTGATCGCCTTGGATGAGGCGCTGGAGAAACTCGCGTCGGCCAAGCCCGACCACGCGCGCCTGATCGAACTCCGCTATTTCGGCGGCTTGTCCGGCGACGAAGCGGCCAACGCGCTCAACATCTCCCCGGCCACAGCCGACCGTATGTGGCGCTACGCCAAGGCATGGCTGAAGATTGAACTAGCAAACAAAAAGACGTGACCCATTGCGCACAGTTTACTCATTGCCTGCCTTTCTTGAATCCCGGCTCAATCCCTCTTGCCTTACGGTCCAGCGCATTCGCCTTCGCGGCCTTGCTGCGCGACTTGCCGGTAATCGAGTCGCGCTGCCGGGCGATCACCTCTGACTCGACCGGCGGTAACGCCAGCCGCAAGCTGTCTTCCACGCCGATGTACTCGATGAAAATTACGTCGCCTTCGTCCCGTTGCCGGTACGTCTGGACGATGAAGGAATCCAGCCGCTGGCGTACTTTCGAGTCATGACGAATGCACCTGTCAAAACACCGTTCGCGCAGACGAACACACGGGCGCCGGACAAAATCGACAAAGCGAAGTTCTTGTCAGCGCTGTTACGCAGCCCACAGCTCGGTGCGCAACCAGCGGGGAAAGGCATTCCCAAAATCGATGCGAAATCGAGCCTGCCGAATATCCGTGCGCCGGGGATACGCGTCTGCACGCCGATCTCGCCGCACAGCGTACCGTCGAGGAGCGCGAAACTTTCGTTCTTGATAACCTGGCCACGCACGACGGCACGGTCAGTCAGGATGTTGACGACTTCGATGTGCGCAACGAGCTTCCAGCTTTGCGTGGGCTTGGGCGCGTGATTTCAATTCATGCGCAAGAAACGGCTGAAGATGAAGTCAGTGCTGAACAGCCAATCCATCGGGCGTAAGCGCGTTGACGTTTGGACGATATGCGAAAGCACAAGTTGAGGAGCTTGGGAGTGTGGCAGAAGCTGTTGGGGCGATGGTTCGGGCTGGTTGAGCTTGCCGTGGTATCAGTCGTGGTAGCAGTCGGCGGGGGAAGTGCGTTTTTTCGGCGCTTCTCCCATGGGGAGAAGGGTAATACGCCCTGAGGGAGTCGAACCCCCAACCTCCAGGTTCGAAGCCTGGCGCTCTATCCAGTTGAGCTAAGGGCGCATACTGATTTCGCTACATTAGCAGATGCGCAGGGGATTGTCAAAAGGCTCGCGAGGAAATTCGAAGCGGCTCGTGACCGGACCTCGAAAAATATCCTGGCGCGACTAGAATGCAAATACTTAGATCGCGTCGTATTTTTGCATTCACCTTTTCGTGTGGCCCTCATGACGTCTCCTGTCCTCTTCGTGAAAGACCTGCGCAAAGTGTACAGCGTCCCGGAACGCGAGGCCGGGCTGAGCGCATCGCTGCGGAGTTTTTTCAATCGTAAAACGAAAGACGTCGCCGCAGTCGATGGGATTTCATTCCACGTCGAGCCCGGAGAAGTCGTCGGTTTTCTCGGACCCAATGGAGCAGGCAAAACCACGACATTGAAGATGCTCTCCGGACTGATCCATCCCAGTTCAGGAACACTTGAAGTGCTCGGACATGTTCCTTGGAAACGCGACAAAGAGTTGCTGCGCCAGATCACGCTCGTCATGGGACAGCGCAACCAATTGCAATGGGATTTGCCGGTGGGCGATTCGTTGGAACTCAACCGCGTGATTTACCGCATTCCGCGCACGGATTTCGAACGCATCGTCGGGGAATTCACGGAGCTTCTCGACCTCAAACCCTTGCTCGGAAAGCCCGCGCGAAATCTGTCGCTGGGCGAGCGCATGAAATGCGAAATCGCAGCGGCTTTGCTGCACCGTCCGAAAGTGCTGTTCCTCGATGAGCCGACCATTGGCCTCGACGTCACAATGCAACGGCGCATTCGCTCCTTCATCGGAGAGTACAACCGCGTTCACAAATCGACCGTATTGCTGACGAGCCATTACATGGCTGATGTCGAAGCGCTGTGCAAACGCGTCGTCGTGATTCATCATGGCAAACTGCTTTTCGATGGCGAACTGACTAAACTGGCCGAACGTTTTTCGCCCCATAAAACGATCACGATCAAAATGGAAAACAACAACACGGCGGACTTGAGCGCGTTCGGTGAAGTCGTCTCGAAAGAAGACGGCCAAGTCACGTTTCGCGTGCCGAAATGCGACGCGGCAGCCGTCACTGCGAAATTGCTGGCGAGTCTGCATATCAACGATTTGACGATCTCGGATCCACCGATTGAAGACGTGATAGAACGCGTCTTTGCGCAGTGATGCCGTTCCCCCTCTCCCCTTGAGGGAGAGGGCGGACGAGCGTACTCGCTCGCCGGGTGAGGGGAAGGCGCGGATTAAATATAATACGTTGGGATTAATCAACGCTTACCCCTCACCCCGCGAGCCGAACAGCAGGCTCGTCGCCCCTCTCCCTCAAGGGGAGAGGGGAACGGCGGCGACTCGCTTCGCTCGCTTTGGGGTCTAGTGAATATTGAATTACGGCACGGAAATGCGGTGCTCGGGTTAGTGTAAGTGGAAACAGTATCACATCATTTTGGAATTGATCATGACACCTCGACACCTCAGTCTCGTCCTCGTCTCGATGTTCTGTTTGGCACTCGTGGTTCAGTCCGCCGAAAAAGATGCGCCGAAAAAGAAGGAGCCGAAGAAGAGCCGGATTGCGACAATGGACACGGGTCCGTTCATGTCGTATTCAATCGGCCGTTTCGCTGGGACCGAGGACTACAAAGGAGTGCCGGACGGCGTCGTGCTCAAAGGCATCAGCGTAAAACTCGGTAACAATGCGACGGTTGTTTTCGATACCGAATTGATGCGCTACGCGGCAGGATGGTCAGGCGGATTTCTCGATTTTTCAGACTCAAACGCGGGACAGGAAAAAGGCAGCGAACCGGCGGTCGCGATTGGGACGCGGCGCTTTTTTACGAAGGCGGTGCCGGGTGTTGGTATCAATGGAAAATTCGAAGACAAGCGCCCGCATGTGAAGAACCAGACGGACCGCCCGATTGGGCCGTTGCCGTATGAGTATGCGAAATATAAAGGTCTGTATGTTCACGGCGATCACGTGATTTTTTCGTACACAGTGAATGGCGTGGAAGTACTGGATATGCCCAGCGCGTTTGACATTGGTGGTAACACCGTCTTCATGCGTTCGTTCTGGATCGCTCCGTCAAAGGAAAGCATCAATATTGCACTGGCCGATCTCGCCAAAGACTTCGGAACATCCATTACAAAAGTCGGAACGTTCGTTACATTGGATTTCAATGACGCACGTCGACTCGTTACGGTTCGTCCGCATGATGCGCCGCTTCAATTCAACGCGGCGATTTGCATTGGAGCTGAGGACTCGTTTTCAGCGGAGTTCGACAAGCGTCCGGTTCCCGATCTTGCCGCGCACTGCAATGGAGGCGCAGCCCATTGGAAAGAAACACTTGAAACGCAAGGCACGCTCGGAAGCGGCGACGGTGCTTATGTCGTAGACACGATCACAGCTCCTGAAAAGAATCCGTGGAATTCGTGGTTTCGCGCGAGCGGATTTGATTTCTTTGCAGACGGAACGCGCGCAGCGGTATGTACGCTCAGCGGCGATGTGTGGGTCGTCTCCGGGATCGATTCGGCACTAAAAAAGCTGACATGGAAGCGTTACGCGACGGGGTTGTACGAGCCTCTCGGGTTGAAGATTATTGATGAGAAAATCTACGTGCTGGGGCGCGATCAAATCACGCGACTGCATGATTTGAATGGCGATGGTGAAGCCGATTTCTATGAAAACTTCTGCGGCAAATGGAACATCTCGCCGAGCTACCACGCGTTCTCGTTTGACCTGTGGACCGACAAAGACGGGAACTTCTATTTCGCGAATGACATGAACCAAGTCGAGATCGGCTTGCCCGGACACGGCGTCATTTTCAAGATTTCAAAAGACGGATCGAAAATCGAGGAAGTCGCTTCAGGACTGCGCGCGCCGAATGGCATGGCGGTCGGGCCGAACGGCGAGATCGTGTGTTCGGACAATCAAGGTTTCTGGATGCCCGCAAGTAAAATCAATTGGATCACACCCGGAGCGTTCCTGGGATTCCCGGGCGATCCGCGCAAATTATCGAAGACCGATCCGCTGCAACAATACAAAGTGCCGGACACATTCGACCCGCCGATGTGCTGGATACCGCACGACAATTTCGACAAATCCAGCGGCGGCGAAGCGTTCGTCACGAGCGATAAATGGGGGCCGTTTAAAGGTGGTCTCATTCATACGTCCTACGGCCACGCGACTCTTTTTTATGCGATGACCGAAAACGTGGACGGGAAGATGCAAGGCGGAACGGTACGTTTTCCATTCACGTTTCCGTCCGGAATTATGCGCGCGCGATTCAATGACAAAGACGGGCAATTGTACGTCGCGGGATTGAAAGGCTGGCAGACATCCGGTGTCAGCGACACCGCATTTTGCCGTGTGCGTTACACAGGCAGACCGGCGAACATGCCGTACACGGTGAAGACGCACCCGACAGGAATCGACATTACTTTCACGGACCCGATTGATGAAGCGTCCGCGAAAGATTTTGAAAATTATGCGGTAGAACAATGGACTTATAAATGGTCCGCGGCGTATGGTTCAAAGGACTACAAAGCGTCGGCTCCGAACGAGCCAGGGCATGACACGCTGGACGTGAAGTACGTGAACATTTCGGCGGACAAGAAGACGATTTCGCTGGCGTTGACCGACGTGAAACCGGTGATGCAGATGTCGATTCGATTGAAGTTGAAAATGGCAGACGGCTCGCCACTCAAAACGGAAATCAATTACACAATCAACAAGGTGGGGAAGTAGAGCCGAATTTCATTCGGCTCATAACGTGTTCGAGCGCACATGCCGAATGAAATTCGGCGCTACTTATCATCGGGGATTTACATGGCGGACAATGCGACAGGAAAGACAGCAGCGCAACTTAGTAACGGCCAGTGGATGGTATTGCTGGCGGCGTTTTTGGGATGGATGTTCGACGGGCTGGAGATGGGCATTTTTCCGCTGATCGCGCGCCCAGCGTTGATGGATATGTTGCAGGGAAACGAAGCGCTCGCTCAGAAATGGGAAGGCGGAATTCACGCGCTGTTTCTTGTCGGGGCCGCTTTGGGCGGATTGGTCTTTGGTTGGCTCGGTGACAAAATAGGACGCGTCAAAGCGATGACGTACAGTGTCCTCGCCTACTCTGTGTTCACGGGCATCGGTTACTTTTCTCAGACGCCCGCACAACTCGGCGGCCTGCGCTTTCTGGCGGCGTTGGGAATGGGTGGCGAGTGGTCGTTGGGCGTTGCGTTGGTGATGGAATGCTGGCCCGAAAATCGCCGCCCGATTCTCGCCGGGTTGATCGGCGCGGCGTCGAATGTGGGATTTGCACTGATCGCGGTTTTGACACTGTCGTTCAAAGTGACGCAAGAATCGTGGCGCTGGGTGTTGCTCGCAGGGATCGCGCCGGCCTTGCTGACCGTGCTGATTCGTCTCTTCGTTCCCGAATCGGAAAAGTGGCATGAATCCAATAAGAAGGGCCCGTCGAATCCGGTGCGCGAAGTCTTTTCCGGCAAGCTGTTGAGTTCAACACTCATCGGCATTGTCCTCGCGTCGGTGGCGTTGTTGGGAACGTGGGGATCGATTCAGTGGATTCCATCTTGGGTCGAAAAAATCGCTGATGGGTCGAAGGAGTTTAAATCGAATGCGAAGTCGTTGGCGCAGATTTGTTCATCGCTCGGCGCGGTCGTCGGTTGTTTAATCGCTCCGTTTTTGGGCGTCTGGATGGGCCGACGCAAGGGATATTTCCTACTATGCGTGTCGTCACTGGTCGTCTGTCTCTCTATGTACTTAGGAATGAATCAGTACAGTAATGCGTTGCTCGGCGTGATCTTCCTTGCAGGCATGACCGCCGCATCGTTCTACGGCTGGCTTCCGTTGTATCTGCCTGAATTGTTCCCGACTCGCGTTCGTGCAACGGGACAAGGCGTAGCATTTAACACCGGGCGAATCATTGCTGCGGCCGGAGCGTTGAGCAAAGGGTATTTGATGACCTCCGTAAATGGCGATTATGCGAAGGCTGGCGCGGTGATCACGATGGTCTATTTCGTTGGGATGATCTCGATTTGGTTTGCTCCGGAAACGAAAGGGAAGCCGTTGCCGGAGTAACGTCGTCTCGTAGTCTTTTTTCTTCTGAATGTCGAAAGCATATGCCGCACAATCGACTCGTGCGGCGTATAGGATACGGTAGAACTTTTTGCTACCGGAGCCGTCTGCATGTCCATCCATTCTCTCATGATTCGTTCGGCGATTTTTTTCGGCGCGGTCGCGGCTTGCGCGGCTGAAACGAAGATCGATTTCAATCGTGATGTTCGCCCGATTCTGTCTGAAAATTGTTTCGCGTGCCACGGACCTGATGCGGGGAAGCGGAAAGCGAAATTGCGTTTGGACACGCGCGACGGTGCGCTCGCGGAGAGCGAATCGGGGACGCGTCCAATTGTGCCGGGGAAGCCTGAAAAGAGCGACGTGATCGCGCGGATCTCGACGAAGAATCCGGACGAAGCGATGCCGCCTGCGAAGGAACACAAGACCGTCACATCTGCGCAACTTGAGACGCTGAAAACGTGGATCGCTCAAGGCGCGGTTTACGATAAGCATTGGGCGTTTAAGACAATTGAAACGCCCGCAATTCCAGCCGTCAAGAACGTTGCGTGGCCGCGCAATGACATCGACACATTCATTCTCGCCCGATTAGAAAAAGAGGGGCTGAAACCGTCGCAGGAAGAAGACAAAGCACGGTTGCTTCGACGGCTGACCTTGGATCTCACCGGCCTCCCGCCGATCCTTGAAGACGTCGACGCGTTTTTAGCGGATGCCTCTCCTAACGCGTATGAAAAAGTCGTAGATCGATTGATGGCGTCACCTCACTTCGGCGAGCGCATGACAGTGCCGTGGCTGGACCTCGCACGTTATGCAGACACTGCGGGCTACCACAATGATTCGCTGCGCGACATGTGGATGTGGCGCGACTGGGTCGTCAAGGCGTTCAACGAGAACAAACCCTTCGATCAATTCACCATCGAACAGATCGCCGGCGATTTGATTCCGAACGCGAAAGTCGAGCAGAAAGTCGCCACGGGTTTTCACCGCAACGTCATGACCAGTGACGAGGGCGGGCTGATCGATGCGGAGTATTTGAATCTTTATATTGTGGACCGCGTCGCAACGACTGGCATCACGTGGATGGGAATGACCGTCGGCTGCGCTCAGTGTCATGACCACAAATACGATCCGGTGACGACCAAAGATTTTTATCGCATGTACGCGTTCTTCCACAACGTTCCCGAGAATGGAAAAGATGGCGTGCGCGACCGGAATCCGAAACCCTTTTTGTCTGTTGCTACGGACGAGCAGAAAGCGCGCGAGACGAAGATCGCAGCTGATGTGGTGACGGCTGAAAAAGCGTTATCAGAGATTTCAAAGACGCTCGATCCCAAGCAAAAAGAATGGGAACAGAAAATCGCTTCGGGAGTAAAGCCGGAAGAACCGCGCGGACCGGTGACAAAATTCCCGCTCGATGCGGATGGTAATGGAGTGAGCGACTCGGGTGGAAAATTCGCTGGGACGGCAAAAGGCGAAGTCAAATTCGATGCAGGTGGAGTAAACAAGGCATTTCATGTCCAGAAAAAAGGCTGGTTCGAATTTGCGAACACGTTTGATTTTGAGAAGAATCAAGCCTTCTCGGTGACGGCTCAATTGACGTGCACGAAAGAAGGCGGCTCACCGTTTGGCAAGATGGAAGCGGCGGGAAGCATTCGTGGCTGGGATGTGGAGTTTCATGCCTTGAAGCCGAGTTTTCATTTGATCCACACGTGGCCGGGAAACGTGATTCATGTCCAAGCAGAGAAAGATTTACCTGAGAATGTGCCGCTGCATTTCGCGGTCGTGTACGACGGTTCTGGCAAAGGCGCGGGCGTAAAGATGTTCGTCAACGGCGCAGAGATCAAGTCGACTGTGGTCGTCGATAAATTGACGGACACAATCAAGACGCCGGAAGCGTTCAGCATTGGGCGGCGCGGCAAAGCGGGACCGTTGTTCGGCGGGACGGTCGGCGATCTGCGCGTGTACTCACGAGCGCTGAGCAACGCGGACATCGCGACACTCGGCGGCTCAGCGCAATTGGCGTTGGTATCGATTCCAGCGGAGAAGCGCACGGCTCCCCAGAAGGATCAGATCAAGAAATTCTATCGCGAGAACTTTGCACCCGAGTACGTCGCGACACAAGCCAAGGTGGATGCGTTGAAGAAGGAAAAGTCGGCGATTGAAAAAGAGATTCCGAACGTAATGGTCATGGAAGAAATGGGCAAGCCGCGCGACACGTTCGTCAAAATCCGCGGCGGATACGACAAAAACGGCGAGAAGGTCGAAGCAGGCGTTCCAGAATTTTTGCCTCCGATTGCGGCTCCATTGAATGGGAAGAAGCACACGCGTTTGGATTTTGCGAATTGGCTGGTCGCCCCAGATCAACCGCTGACGGCACGCGTTGCGGCGAACCGGTTGTGGGCGATTATTTTTGGAACGGGACTGGTCAAAACATTGAACGATTTCGGTATGCAAGGCGAATGGCCGAGCCACCCGGAATTACTTGAATGGCTGGCCGCTGATTTCAAACGCGATTGGAATATGAAGCGATCGATCAAGCAGATGCTCATGTCGGCGTCATACCGTCAGAGTGCACGGGTTACGCCTGAGATGCTCGAAAAAGATTCGGCGAACCGACTGCTCGCGCACGGTCCGCGCATCCGGTTAGATGCTGAATTTGTCCGCGACAACGCGCTCGCGGTATCCGGATTGTTGAACACCAAAATGGGCGGTAAAGGAGTCCTGCCGTTTCAACCTCCCGGCATTTGGGAGATCAATGAAATGGGCGGGCAGGGCTACAAAAAGACCATGGGATCTGAGCAGTACCGGCGCGGAATGTATGTGTATTGGCGGCGCTCGACACCTTATCCGTCGTTCCTGACATTCGACGCTCCGAACCGAGAATTTTGTTCGGCGGTTCGGCCCAGGACGAGCACGCCGTTGCAGTCGCTCGTGTTGATGAACGATCCGGTTTTCGTTGAAGCGGCGCGATCCTTTGCATTGCTCGCATTGAAAGAGGGTGGCGCAGACGTTCGAACTCGGATCACGTGGATGTGGAAGCGGACATTGAGCCGCGCTCCGAGCGCTCAGGAAATATCGTTGCTTGAAACTGAATTTCAGAAAGAGCGAGAGAATTTCGTGAAAGAGAAGAAGTCTGCAGAAGCGTTTTTGAAAGTGGGCGACACGATCGTTCCGAAAGAGTCCGACGCGGCTGAAGTCGCGGCGTGGACGGCAGTGGCGAGTGTGTTGCTTAATTTAAATGAGACGATCACGAAGTAGATGAGGCGAACATGAATCCATTCGATGAACAATGCCGGTGCCAGGCGCGCCGCGCATTTTTGCAGAAGAGTTCGACGGGCCTGGGCGCGGTGGCGTTGGCGTCGCTGATGAACGGGACGGCTCGCGCGGATGATGCGTTGACTGTACCCGGCGCGTTGAAGACGTTGCATTGGGCTCCGAAGGCCAAGCGTGTGATTTATCTGTTCATGTCGGGCGCACCGTCGCATCTTGATCTTTTTGATCCCAAGCCGAAGTTGATCGAGATGACCGGAAAAGATTTGCCGGAGAGCGTCCGTCAAGGCCAACGCATCACCACGATGACGTCGGGGCAGAAGAATTTGTTATGCGTTGGCTCGCCATTCAAATTCGAAAAGTATGGCAAGGCCCAGATGGATTTGTCGGAGCTGCTTCCGTACACATCGAAGATTGTGGACGAGTGTTTGTGGATCAAAACGATGTTCACCGAGCCGATCAATCACGATCCAGCGGTGACGTTTTTCAACACGGGGCATCAGCAGCCCGGGCGACCGACGATGGGCGCGTGGGCGAGTTATGGTTTGGGTGGAGCGAATCAGAATTTGCCTGCGTATGTCGTGATGAATTCGGGCGGCGGCGGCCAACCGTTGCAGTCGCGGTATTGGGGCAACGGATTCTTGCCCGCCCAACATGGCGGCTGCCAATTCCGTTCGGATGGCGATGCGGTCTTGTACTTGTCGAACCCTCCGGGCATCGCTCCTGAAGCACGGCGGCGGATGTTGGACACGACCAATGGATTGAACAAACTTGCGCTCGCTGATTTGGGCGATCCGGCGATTTCGGCTCAAATTGAGAATTACGAATTGGCGTTCCGGATGCAGTCGAGCGTGCCGGAATTGATGGATTTATCGAAGGAAAAGAAGGAGACGCTGGACCTGTATGGAGCCACGCCCGGGCGCGGATCGTTCGCGAACAATTGTCTTTTAGCGCGTCGCTTGGCCGAGCGCGGAGTGCGATTCATTCAATTAAATCATCGCGATTGGGACCATCACGGCGGACTGCCCGGCGGGATCAAGGGCAAGTGCAAAGAGACGGACCAGGCGAGCGCGGCGTTGGTGATGGATTTGAAACAGCGCGGAATGTTGGACGATACGATCGTGATGTGGGGTGGTGAATTTGGGCGGACGGCGTATAGCCAGGGCAACATCCAGCCGAATAATTTCGGACGCGATCATCATCCGCGCTGCTTCACGATGTGGATGGCTGGCGGTGGCGTGAAAGCCGGATATGTTCACGGCGAGACGGACGATTTTGGTTACAACACGGTTCGCGATGGCGTACATGTTCACGATTTACACGCGACGCTGCTGCATCTGCTCGGCGTCGATCACAAGAAGATGACGTACCGCCACGAAGGACGCGATTACAGACTGACGGATATTGCCGGGAATGTGGTGAAGGAATTGTTGGCGTAAACGAAATGAGACGGGGCGGCCTTGATAGGTTGCCTTTCATTAATTAAGGGGAATCGATTCATGTTGACTGTGAGAATTTGCCGCGCCTGTTTGGCGGTTGCAGTGGTGATGTGCGCGGCTGTTTTGCACGCGGAAGATGCGAAGCCTGCGGGAAAGATTGCGAAGATTTTGTTTTTCACAAAGTCGGCGCGGTTCGAACACACGGTGATTGCACAGAAAGATGGTAAGCCGAGTTTCGCTGAAAAGATTCTGACGGATATGGGCATCAAAGGGCAGTTCGAAATCACGACGACGAAAGACGGCGGCGCAATGACGACTGAGAATTTGGCGAAGTATGACGCGCTGATGTTTTACACATCGGGCGATTTGACTCAGGAAAAACAGAAGGACAATTCGCCGCCGATGACGGCTGAAGGTAAGGCGACGTTTTTGAACGCAGTGAAAAACGGGCTGTCATTCATCTGCGTCCACAACGCGTTGAAGACGTTCGACGGAGGTAAAGACATCGATCCGTACAACGAGATGCTGGGCGGAATCGGTATCGGACACGGCAAAATTCAGATGGGTAAAAACGTGTGCGTGGATACGAAATTCCCGGGATTCGAAAAGCTGGCGGACGGCCTGTCGATTGAGGAAGAGTGGTACTCGAACAAGAATTATTCGAAGGACATTCATGTGTTGCTGGTGCAAGATCCGGCGGGTATGAAGGATGGATTGTATCAGCGCCCGCCATACCCGGCGACGTGGGCGCGGATGTATGGCAAGGGGCGCGTGTTCGTGACAGGGATGGGACATTTGGAAGGAACGTGGACGAACCCGGTTTTCCAGACGATTTTGAACGGCGGTATTCAGTGGGCGCTCGGACGCATTGAAGCTGACATCACACCGAACCTTGAGACTGCTGCTCCGAAGTACGCGGAACTACCAACGACGGGGAAGAAGTAACGTTGCGCCCATTTTAGTTCGCCCTTTCGGGGCTGAAGAACGTATAACAATTGGAACCGCACTCTGGAAGAGTGGCTAATACGAATCGGATATTTTTGGAATTCTTCATGCACACATTCGACGAACTTAAAGCACGGACCGAAGCACACGGGCAAGGCCATGTTTTCAACTTCTTTCACGACTTGAATGACGCCGGGAAAGCGAAGCTGCTGGCGCAGGTCGCGGCGGTGGAATTTGATGTGGTGGACAAGCTGGTCGCCGAGTTCGTCAAAGCGGCCGCTCCAGTTGCGAGCGCGTCGAATTTGAAACCCGCGCCGGTCGTTCCGCTGCCGTCGAACGACGACCAGCAGCAAGCGTTGCGCGGAGCCCGGGCCGCCGGTGAAGAAGCGTTTCGGCGCGGACGCATTGCGTGCTTTCTTGTCGCAGGCGGACAAGGCACGCGGCTGGGATTGAACGGGCCGAAAGGCGCGTTCAAAATCGGACCAATTTCGGACCGCACGTTATTTCAGATTCACGCAGAAAAAGTGCTCGCGTTGCGCAAGCGCTACAACGCCGGTGTGCCGTGGTTGATCATGACCTCGGACGCAAACGACGCGGAGACGAAAGCGTTTTTTGATGCGAACACCTATTTCGGATTGGGCGCTGATACGGTGCGGATTTTCAAGCAGGCGAACATGCCTGCGGTCGGGCGCGACGGTAAGATTCTGATGCAATCAAAAGGTGAGATTGCGTTGAGTCCGAACGGACATGGCGGGTCAATCAAGGCGTTGCATGATTCCGGTGCGACGGCGTGGCTCCGCACTCAGGGCGTCGATACGTTGTTCTATTTTCAGGTCGATAATTGTCTCACGCAGATCGGCGATCCCGCGTTCATCGGGTGGCATCTGCTGGCCGAATCGAAGATGTCCAGCAAGGCGTGTCGGAAGCGCGATTGGAAGGAGAAGGTCGGTGTCTTTGGAACGATTGACGGGAAATTGAACGTCATCGAATATTCGGATCTGCCGGAGACGTCCGCGCGCGAAACGTTGCTGGATGGGTCGTTGCAATGGTGGGCGGGCAGCATCGCGATTCATGTCATTGACCTGGGATTCATCGAGCAGTTGAACAAAGGCGGCTTTCAATTGCCGTATCACAAAGCTGAAAAAGCAGTGCCGTGCATCGGAGCGGACGGTGCGCCGATGGTGTTCAAACCGGGTGAAAAGAACGGGATCAAATTCGAGACGTTCGTCTTCGACGCGCTAGCTCAGGCGGATCGGACGATCACGGTAGAGACGCGGCGCGACGAGGATTTCAGTCCGGTCAAAAACGCGGACGGCGAGGATTCTCCGGCGACGGCGAAGCGGGACATGCAGGAATTATACGCGCGGTGGCTGAGCGCGGCGGGAACGCGAATTCCGCGCAAAGCGGACGGTGCGTTGGATTGTACGATTGAAATCAGCCCGTTGACGAGCTTGGAAGGCGAGGAACTCGCTGGGAAGGCTCCGGGCGAAATCGCTCCGGGCGCGGTGGTGAAGTTGTAGTTGATGAAGTGAAAGTGGACGGGCTAAAAGCCCGTCCTACGAAAAACTAGAGGTCGCAGCCTTCTTCGATTTCGCTGGTGCCGTGGCCGGCTTGATATTCGACGATGCCGTTTTTGAGCGTTGTCCACGAGAGTGTCGCACATTTCACGCGTGCTGAGAATTTGCGGACGCCTTCGAGCGCTTCCAAATCGGGGAGTTCGTCGGGGGCTTCGAACGGGGCTTCGTTGCGCATCATTGCTTTGAAATGATCGCTGATCTTGCCGGCTTCTTCGAGTGTTTTTCCGTGAACGGCTTCGGTCATCATGGAGGAACTGGCGATGCAGATCGCGCAGCCTTTTCCATCGAATCCGATGTCTTCGATTTTGCCATCCTCGTCGACTTTAGCGTAGACTGTAACGCGGTCGCCGCAGACGGGGTTGTTGCCTTTGGTGACGATCTGCGCGTCGGCGATGGCATGTTTGTTGTGCGGACGGCGGTAATGTTCGAAAATCACGTCGCGATACAAGTCCTCGAGACCGTGCTCTTCTTTGTGCGATTTGGCTCCGACGGGTTCCTCGCCGGTGAGTTTGATGTTGTCATTCATTTGCATAGTGTAACACAGTCGGCGCGGATTTTCAATCGGGCACTTTCGATAACAAACGACACCGGGCGGCTTGTGAGCCACCCGGTGCGTTGGGTCAAGTATGTGAAGTCTAGGACGGGCTAAAGGCCCGTCCTACTTTTTTAGTTCGACTGTTTGGCCGCACCGCTCTTGTTGGCGTGTGCGGTGTAGGTCAGCACTTTGTCGCTGCGGTAGAGCGTGTTGTTGACGAACACGATCACGAGCGTTGACACGGTGCGTGGCGTCTTGATCTCTTCATTGGTCATGCCGACGTTGGCCAGTTTTGTTTTGTAGTTGGCCTTTCCGAACGTCAGCGTGAAGGGCGTTGCGCCGCCCGAAGCTTTGGGCTTCATAGAGATGCTTGTGCTAGTCTTGGCGTTGACCGTCAAATTCGCGGCGATGCCACTGACGTAGACCACGGCGGGCTTGCCGGACGCTGCGAAGTTCGGCGCAAGATCCAGTGTGCCTTTCAACGCGATCGTATCCGAAGCGGCGGAAGTGAAATTCAATTTCACGGCCATTTGCTTCACATTCAAGACCTTGACGATTCCAGTTCCGCCCGTGAATCCGTTCGACGCAGGATTGCTCGGATCGGTGTTCATGAAGACTTCGAGATCGTCGGGGAAGCCGTCGCCATCTGAGTCGTCGAGGACCGTGATCGTCAGGATTTCAAAGTCGGAGCCGAGCGGATTCGTGGCGCTGATCGTCACGTGGTACACACCCTGCTGGACCGGTGTGCCGGTGATCTTGTTACCGCTAAACGAGAGTCCGAGCGGCAAATTAGTTGCGTTGTAGGTCAACGGGCCCGAACCGCTGGCTGTGATCGTGTACGTGAACGCTTGGATTGTGCCTGTCGTCGCGGAGAGCGGACTGGTGATCAGCGGCGGGTTGGCGGTGATGGTGATCGTCAGTGTTTGCGTGTCCGATCCGGCGGTGTTGGCGGCGAGGATCGAGACGGCGAACGTTCCGGTCGTGGCCGGAGTGCCACTGATGACGCCGGTCGTCTGATTGACGCTGAGGCCGGGCGGCAGGCTCTGCGCTCCGAAGACAATCGTCGTGCTGCCGGTGGCCGTGATCGTGTACGTGAACGGTTCGTTGATGCCACCGCCTGCGGTCAGCGTGCTCGTGATCTTCGGCGGAGCTTTGGCGATGCTGATGACGAGGACCTTGCCGGTGTCCGAACCGAAGAGATTCGTGGCGCTAATGTTGACATTGAAGGAACCGATGCCGATAGGATTGCCCGAGATGACGCCGGTGTTGGGATTAATCGTCAGACCCGTCGGGAGCGGCGAGGCCGCGAACGAAATCGGCGGACTGCCCGTGGCGGTCAGCGTGTACGAGAACGGCGCGAACTCCTGGCCACTGGCTTGCAACGTGACGTTGGTGATAGTAGGCGGCGTCTGCTGAACGTCGATATCCAACGTCTGCTGATCGTTTCCGAAATTATTCGTAGCCAACAACGTGACGCTGACTTTGCCGATAGGGCCGGTCGGAGTACCTGAGATCACGGCACCGGTGATCGTCAATCCGCCGGGCAAGTTGAAGGCCTGATACGTGATGGCCGGAGTTCCGACAGCGACAATCGTATACGTGAAGGCGACGCCCGGTGTGGCTTGGACGATGAGCGGGCTGGTGATCTTCGGCTTCGACGGCGAAATATTGAAGACGATATTTTGAGTGCCTGCGCCGCCGGAGTTGGTCGCAGTGATGGTGGCAATGGTCGAGCCGTAGCCGATGGGCGTTCCGGAGATGACGCCGGTGTTCGCGTTAATCGTGATGCCGTTCGGCAAATTAGTCGCGACGAACGAGATCGGCTGCGCACCGGTGACTTGAAGCGTAACCGGTATCAACGGGATAGCGTCGAAACCGGTGATGGAAACGGCGCTGATCGTCGGCGGGGCCGGATTGATCACGATGGTCAACGGCTTGTTGTCGGTACCAGCCGGATTCGTCGCACTGACGATCACGTTGTAGATGCCGGGCGTGGTCGGAGTGCCGACGATTTTATCAATGTCTACGATCAACCCTGCTGGCAGATTCGGAATGGTGAAATCAATTTGGGGCGAACCCGTGGCCGGGATTGTGAACGTGAACGGCACACCCGCCGAACCAGTGACGGATCCGGGTAGCGAGAGAACTGGCGGAGCGGGATTGATCTGGATGACGAGTGACATGGTCGTTGATCCGCCGGAATTCTTGGCGAGCAGTGTCACGGTCGTGGTGCCCACAGCGGCGGACGTCGGCGTGCCTGAAATGATGCTGCCCGTCAACGCGAGTCCACTCGGGAGCGGCGTGAGCGGATCGATTGAATAGGTGATGATCTGCGTTCCAGTCGCAGCAGCGACGTAGCGGAACGGCGTTCCGTCGATCCCTTGAACGAAGGATGAACTCGTGAAGTTCGGCTTCGCGGCGTTGATCGTAATCAAGAGAATCTTCGACGAATTGTTGCTCGTGAACGAATTGCTGGCGGTCAGCGTCACCGGGAACGGAGTACCGAGGGTGACGGCTGCAGGAGTCGGAGTACCTTGAATGGTATTGCCGACGAGCGACAAACCGGCGGGGAGCGGATTTGCGGTGATAAACAGCGGCTGACTACCGGAGGCTTGGATGATGTAACTGAACGGCTGGCCAACCGTGCCGGTAGCGGTCAGGTTGCTGTTGACGATGGCTGCGGCTGTCGCCGAGATATTGAGAGTCAACGTTGCAACTGTCGGCGCGACGCCGAACGCATTGGGTGGACCGCCTGGAGTGGTCGGGCTGGTGGCGGGGCTGAACGCGGTCAGAATCACGTTGGTAATCCCGTTGGTCGGAGTACCGAGGATCGTCGAACCGACGAGCGTCAAGCCTGGCGGCAACCCGGCTGCGGTGAATTGAATCGGACCGATGCCGGTTGCGGTGATGTTGTAATTGAACGCGGAACCATCAATGCCGTTGACGGAAAGCGGACTGGTGAAGACCGGCGCGCTCGGAACGGTGACGGTGAGTGTCAAAATCTTCGTTCCCATCCCAATCGGATTCGTGGCGTTGAGCGTGATGACGTAGACACCCGCGGCAGCTGGCGTTCCGGTAATCAAACCACCGGGATTCAAAACCAAATTCGCGGGCAACGGCGCGGCACCGAACGACGTCGGATTGGCGGTTGCGGCGATTTGATAACTGAATGGAATCCCGACAAATCCATTGGCCTGATTCGCGCTGACGATAATCGGCGTTTGCTGCGGGGCGACATTGAGCGTCAAGGTCGACGTGCCGGTGCCACCCACGTTTGAAGCTTGGATCGTAACTAAGAATTGACCGGACACCGTTGGAATTCCGATGATTTGGCCCGTGGCGCTGTTCAACGCCAAGCCTGCAGGCAAGCCAATCGCGTTGTAACTGGTGGGATGGTTGGCGGCAAGAATATCGTATTCAAATGGCGCGTTCACGACTGCGTTGGCAATCAAAGGACTGGTGATCACCGGAATCGCTGGCGGATAAATCACGAGGGTCAGCGGTTTGGTGCCTTGGCCCGCGATATTCGCGGCGGTTTGCGTGAGGTTGAAAATACTGGACGTGGAATAGACGCCGCCGGTTGCATTCGGGAAACCTGCCGCCAGATTTGTGTAGGTGAAGGTCGTGCTTGTCGGCACGGACGTAATCGTGAATTGACCATTGTATCCAGCGACCGCAAAGTTTGTAATCAGGACCGTTTGGCCCACGGTCAGGCCGTGTGCGTTCGCAGTTGTGATCGTCACAATCGAACCCGAAGCAGACGCATTGATTTGCGTCGCAAGGAATTGTTCGACACAGTCACCGGCACCCGTTGCAGCCAAACCGGAGATCGCATTGACAAATGTGAATGTGGTCGTCGATGGCACACTTGCAATCACAAACGAACCGTTGTAGCCCACAATGGCGAAGTTGGAGTTGGTGACCGTTTGCCCTGGGACGAATCCGTGGGCGACTGCGGTGGTGACCGTGCAGGTGTTGCCGATTTCAGTCGCTGAGACGGCGGTGGCATTGACCAATGCATTGCAGACACCCGCGCCGGATGCAGCCAGTTGCGAATTGGGATTCGTGTACGTGAAAGTCGTCGCAGTCGGCGTTGTTGCGACAGTGAAAATTCCGTTGTAACCGGCCACGCTGATATTCGAAATAACCAATATTTGTCCGGCGCTCAAGCCATGTGCCGCTGATGTCGTGATGGTCACCGTATTACCCGATTCAGTCGCTGAAACGATGCTGGGCAAAACAACGGGAGTAACGATTCCTGAAATGATGCCGGTTTGATCATCCAATGACAACCCAGCCGGAAGTGCACCGATGATGCCGAACACAAGCGGACTATTGCTTGCCGTAATCTTAAACGAGAACGGTTCATTGTAGATGGCGGACGCATTCGATGAACTGCTGACAATAGGGACGAGCGCGGGGATGACGGTCAGGTTGAATTCCTGAGTTCCCGTTCCGCCAGCGTTGGTTGCTGAGACCATGAATTTATAGAAGCCGAGCGTGTTCGGAGTCCCGCTGATGATGCCGGTCGACGTGTCCAACTGCAAGCCGATGGCGAGCGTCAGGATAGTGCCAACTTGCGAGACATTCGGCGTTGCATTGTAGACTTGGGGATTGCCGGATGCTGTAATCGAGAAGTTAAAGGGCAGATTCAAAACCGCTTGGACATTGACAGGGCTGGTGATGACAGGTGCCGCCGGAAGGACGTTGATCGAGACACGCTGAGGCAGCGATGTGCCATTGGCATTCGTCGCGGTCGCGTCAAACTGGTAGGTGCCTTCGACGACAGGGACACCGGAGATCAAACCGGTGATGGCGTCTAATGTAATGCCCACCGGCAAAGACGCCGTCGGAGAAACGGGCGTCAATGCGTACGAGCCGGGATTGTTGTCCGCGGTCAGGTTGAATTGGAACACCGCACCCACATTGCCTGTCGCAACCGAGCCACTGGTCATCGTGGGCTTGGCGGAGCTGATGCTGATGGTCAAAATCTGCGAGCCCGTACCGCTTTGATTCGTGGCCGTTAGAACTACATTGTAAATGCCGGCCTGGATCGGTATGCCGGAGATTTGTCCGCTGACCGTATTGACACTCAAGCCGGGCGGCAAACCTGCCGCGTCGAAACTTTGCGGGGCGTTTTCGGCGGTGATGACATAGGACGTGAAGCTCGCCCCGAGCGTTCCCAAAGCGAGCAAGGGACTGGTGATGATGGGGCTGTTGTCTTTGATTTTAGCAATGATGATGTCGCTTTCGTCGATGTTCAACAAGGTGTTGAATTCGGCGGGTTGCGCAATGACTTGATTCGTCGTGGTGTTGATAATTTCACGAATATGTGGTGCTGGGAAATCTTCACCGGGTGCCGGAAAATTCGGCGGGAGGCGACGATAGCTACCAAACGTATAATAGAAACTGCCGTCCGTCGAACCGGTCAAGAACGCGTTGCCATCGTTGTCAATCGCCAGTCCATTAACCACGACAGAAGTGGGAGCATTCGCATTGATGAGGCCGTTCTCGGTTTGAAAAACATGTGTATCCGATCCGATGTATGTCGAGTAAACCAACGGTGTGCCGGTCGGATTGAACTTGGCTAAGAATCCGTCGGCCAATCCAGAATGCCCGGGTTGCAGCGTGTTGGTTTTCGGAGCGACCGGGAAGTTGTTCTGCGCGGCGGTCCCTCCGGCCGTGAGTACGGTAGTCCCCGACACGTAAATGGCGTTGCGTGAATCCACGCGAATACGCTTGCCCACGTCGTTCATCGAACCACCCAGGTACGTTGAGAAAATCAGCGATGAGCCGAAGATGTTGAACTTGGACACGAAGGCGTCGGTCGTGCCAGAAGGCCCTCCATTTGAGGATTGAACCGGAAGAATTGTGGGCGAAATTGTCGGAAAATTTGTCGAGGCTGTCGAACCGGTGACGTAAACATTGCCGGTTGAGTCGACCGCAATGCCATATCCAACGTCATCACCACTGCCGCCCAAATAGGTCGAATAAACCAACAGCGTCCCAGTTGAATTCAATTTCGTGACAAAGGCGTCAGATCCCCCGCCAATGTTGACCTGATAGGGATGTGAGATGGGGAAATTGAGCGAGGTGGTCGAACCGGTCACGAAGATGCTGCCGAAGGAATCAACGGTCACACCGTTTCCGGTATCATTTCCGGTTCCGCCGAGGTAAGTCGAAAATGCGTTGACCGTGCCGTCAGCGGAGAAGCTAGCAACGAACGCGTCGGTACCGCCCCCAAAAGTCGGTTGAACCGCATGCGAGATGACGAAATTGGCCGAACTGGTCGTCCCGACAACAATGACATTTCCCGCCGAGTCCAAAGCGAGATCGTTGGCTGAATCGTCGCCAGCACCTCCGAGGAATGTCGAGAACACAATGTCGGTGCCGGTCGGCGTCAGTTTCATGAGAAAACCGTCCACCCCGCCTGAATAGGCGTGTTGAGCCTTCTTGATTGGAAAATTGGACGACGATGTTGCTCCACAGATGTACGCATTTCCAGATATATCGATCACCACGCCACGGCATTCATCGTTACCGCTTCCACACAGATACGTCGAATAAACAATATCCGTACCGTCTGGGAGAAACTTGGTGATGAACCCTTTGTATGTTTCGGGGGTCGAATGGAACGCGGTCGGAAAATCGGCATGCGAAAAATCAGATACGAACTGGATATTATTCACGAGCGGGAATTCAAACGTGTTGGTTTTGCCGACGACGTAGGCTGCACCGGCGGAATCGATGGCGACGGCAAGGCCGACGTCATCGCCGCTGTGATCCGAATTTTTATTGTAGTTCGGCAAATCGCCGTAGAACGTCGCATACACGAGCACCGGATCAATAACCAGCGGCACAGTGCGGTCGTAGTCGGCGATGTTGAAACCAACGATGGTTTCATCTTTCGCTGTCGCAGCGGACGCGACGATTTCGTACGTGCCGACGACGATCTTTTTCTCACCGCCGACGGTCTGATAAATCACCGGCTTGTGTTGCTTGACTTCGCTTTGTCCGATGTGAATCGACAACTCGCCGGCAGCGTTGACTTCGACTTTTTCCGAGCCGGAGAACGCCATGCGGATCGCTTTGGGATCAGCTCCCGGCGCGACGACGAAATCGTATTCGAGCTGCCGTTGGTTGCCGTAGTAAACCATGTCGATGCCTGCGTAAACATTGTCGCAGTGCACTTTTTTGTATTGCGAAATGTCTGTGGCGGCGATGGTGTTGCCAATGAAATAATTTGTCTTGCCGCCTGATTTTTCATCGCCGCGAATCGTGGATGATGCGTTCGCGTTGGCGAGTTTCATGCGCAACACCGACGGAGCGTCGCTGGCCTTGGACGTCGCTTTATGCAACGACAGGAGCGCTTCGGTGGGCGTCAAATAAAGCGAGTACCCGTTGCCGCGCGCGATGAATTTGGAGCCGGTTCCGGCTTGGCCTTTGTTCTCTTCGAACGTGAGCGGCAGCTTTTGATACGCATTGATGGTAGCGATGCGTTGCTCCGGTGATAGAGCCAGCGCCGCGCGCTCCTGGCTCTTTATAAGCGGGTCGGGTGCAGCGGTGCGGGTCGGTTGAGGCTGAGTGCTGGAGCGGTGCACGACCACACCCATGATGGCCACGAGTGCGAAAACGCCGAGCAGCCCATTGCGTCGATTCAGTTGCATTTTAATGACGAGCCTCCATGTACTCAACACGACCAAACGGCGCACGCATGACACCACGTGCACCCACTTTGACACGCACCCACTCGATCTTCCTACAAAAAAATCTTATCGGACCTTTATGCTTATCGGCATTCGGGCGGAACACTTTAGTAGTGCTCGTTGTGCTCTAACGGTATTCCATCATTTTGATGTGAAAAAAGAGCACGTGTGCAGAGATTTGGGGCGGGAATGAGGCGGGAAAGCGACAGAGGTAGAGCGGGAACGACGTTCTGCCCAACAGTGTGATTACGGTACGTTAACGCCAGTTGATGCCGACCAGATCTTAAACCACTGCTCGCGGGTTAATTTCAGATTCACAGCTTCTGCCGCCGCTTCAAGTCGCTGCACTTTTCCCGTACCCAAGACCGGAAAAATATGCGCGGGGTGATTCAGCAGCCACGCCAACGCAACGACATCGATGCTCGCATTGCCATGATGTTGCCCGACGTCAGCCAGCGTTGTTCGCAAGCGTTCGGCTTGAGGCGTCGTCCCATTAAATAGGCTCCCGCCGCCCAACGGCGACCACGCCATCGGAGCGATGTGCTTAATCTGACAGTGGTCCAACGAGCCGTCCGTAAACGCGTTGAGTTTCAGCACCGAAATTTCGATCTGGTTCGTCACCAACGGAATGGAGAGCCGCGACGCCAACAGATCGTATTGGCTCGGCGTAAAATTCGAGACGCCAACAAAGCGCACTTTCCCGGCTTTGACGACGTGCTCCAGCGCCTCAGCAGTTTCGCTGACATCCATATAAGGGTCGGGCCGGTGGAGCAGCAGCAAGTCAAGGTGATCGGTGTGGAGATTGCTCAGCGAGCGATCGACTGACGCGAGAAGGTGCGCACGCGTCGTATCGTAATGCTTGACACTGTGCCCCGGCCGCTGAGCTGAAACGAGCTTGATGCCGCACTTACTAATGAGCTGCAACTTCGCACGCAATCCCGGCTCGTCTCGCAACGCCGCACCGAAGAGGCCTTCACACGAATAGTCGCCATAAATATCAGCGTGGTCGACAGTCGTGATGCCGAGGTCGATCGAGGCATGCAGCAGTTCGATCAGTTCAAGCGTCGAAAGCTTCCACGTCGATAGCCGCCACGCACCGAATATGAGTTGCGAACACATCGGGCCGTTGGGGTGAAGCGGGACGAGGGGAATGGGCATGGTCTTGTTCATCCTATTGACTTAATTAAGTACTTCCGGTTGGAGAGCAGGTACGATTTGATGGCGCTGGGTTTGATATTGGTTAATTCGTGATCGCGTATGACTTCGCTGAGATATTAATCGTAATTAGTTTTCTTCATCATAAAGCCTGATCCGAAATAACGATTCAATCATCAACGAGTTATCCATTCCATTTCACAAATCGTGCCTTGATTGATCCTGTCAATTCGCCCAGGCGCTTGATGACATCAGAGGGAGAGATGTTTAAAACTGGATGCCCATAGATATAGGAAGCAACCTCAAGCCCAGTTGCATTAAATTCCTCGTCGCTCGGGTCAATCAGAAACGCATCTTCAATTCCATATTTCTTTGTGCTGATTGGAATGATGGTCAACGTTCCATCCGACTTAACTCGAATGACGACACACGGTCGGGGATACGAGACATGTTGCATCGGGAAATTGTATCGAATGATGTCGCATTCGTTGATTTGCATGGCTATTCCAAAAGCCAAGGACAATCCAAATACAAATACTTCGCGTCTTCCAATCGATACACGGGTCGCCCCTTAAAATACTCTACAGGCTTTGGCACCGGGATAATTTTGACGGAATCTCCGTTATCCGCAGTGACGGTCACGGCATGGTTTAAATTGCAGACACTGCGTACCACACTTTCCAAATTCAATTCTGGATGCACGGCAGGATTTGCTTCTAACATATTCACCTCCTCGTGCGGACAACTTAAGCTCTCAAGGTGTTGATTTCAATTCAAAAGTATAACAATTCAATTGAGGTACCCCGCCCTCCCGCTTTCGCGGCAGGGCGGGGTCACATCAGACGCAATTTACTTACTGGCCGCCGTCATGCCCGTCCATGTATCGGTCCGGAACGGAACTGCCGGGAGGTTCGCTTTGTTGTACAGATTGCATTCCGGGTTGTTCGCCCAGGCGTAGCGAACAGAGGCCGGCTTGGCGACTTTGTCGCTGCTGACGACAATCGAGTCGCCATCAATCTTCGCGCTGGCCCAGACGAATTTCTTGTCTTCACCGGCGATCGCGAAGCCTTTTAAGTCGCCGTCTTTTGCAACCAATCCGCCGAAAACGTGCTTCATTTTCACGCGAATCGCGCCGCCTTCAACCGCCATCGATTCATACATCGGACCCGAGAACGGGATGTCTTTGTTGTACGCGATCTTCAGCGCTTGGAGAGCGATGCGAAGGCCGACATCCTGCTTGTTCTTCGGATGAATGTCCTTGTCGTCACCGATGTCAATCGCCAGACCCATGCCGGTCTTCGGCGTGTTGATCGAAGTGAGCGTCTGAGCTTCGCGCAGTTCCGCCCACGCGCTTTCAACCGGTTCGGCGTCGCGCTTCATAAAGTTCGCGAGCTGCACCACCATGAAAGGGAAATCGCCCTGGCCCCACGCTTTGCGCCAGTCGCCGATCATCGCCGGCAGGAGCTTGCGGTACTGGTACGCGCGGCCCGCATTCGATTCGCCCTGATACCACGTCGCACCCGCGATACCGAACGGAATAATCGGAGCGATCATGCCGTTGTACAACACAGCCGGTGAGTTCTGATTAAGCGCACGCTGCGGCGCACGGGGCGCCTGCGGGATCGGCTTCTTTTCAGCTTTGGCCTTGTCTGCGGCTTCCTTCCACTTCGCGGTTGAGGCTTTCCATGCTTCCATTTTCTTGTCGAAAGCTTCCTGCGTATCACCGGCTTTTGAGGCGGCGAAACGGTCGGTGATTGGCTTCAAATCCGCGTCGGCTTCCAGGGTCGCGGCAGTCGTCCACGCTTCAGCGGGCGTACCACCCCAGGACGTGTGAATCAAGCCAACGGGAACGCCGAGGTCCTGGTGCAATTTGCGTCCAAAGAAATACGCGACGGCGGAGAAGCCACCGACGGTCTCCGGGGCGCATTCAGTCCACTTGCCTTCGCAGTCGCTTTGTGCTTCGGCTTTGACGGCTTTCTTTACGGTGAATAAGCGGATCTTCGGAAACTTTGCGTTCGCGATTTCTTCTTTCGAATTGACCGTGCCGCCCATGCCGAATTCCATGTTGGACTGGCCGGAGTTGACCCAGACTTCACCGACGAGAATGTTCTTCAGCGTCAACGTGTTCTTGCCTTTGATCGTCATCTCAAACGGACCGCCGACGGTTAGAACATCGAGCTTGACGGACCATTTCTTGTCGTCGCCAGCCTTGGCCGTTTTGGACTGACCATTAAACGTGACGGTGACGTCTTCGCCGGGATCGGCCCAGCCCCAGATCGGAACTGCAATACCAGCTTGCAACGCCATGTTGTCGCCAATGATGGCGGGAACTTTCACGTCGGCACGCAGCAACGGTGCGGCGAGCACAAACGCGAGTACGAGTACGGCACGAGCCATGTTCTTCATGGTGCTACCTCTAAAAAAGGGTTGAGTGTGACTATGGATTACAACGCGGCATTAAAAATCGCGGCCGAAAAATGGCCGCGATTAACGCCGAAAGAAAGGTCGCTTCCAGTATTCCGACTACTTCGCGGCACCGCCTTTTCCGGTGATGGCAGTGTACAGAGTCGCTTGGTCTTTTCGGAAAGCGTTGCCGTTGAAACTCATCGAGACTTTGATAGGTCGCGCAGCGCTTTTAAAGGCACCGTTAGTCAGATTGGACATCGCAGCGAGCGGAGCGGCAAACGTGCCTTTGCCCAGCACGATGGTGAATTTGGCGGCAGGGCTGGCGACGGCCACACCATTCTTCATCTTCATCGCAATTTTGATCGAATCCTTGCCGACTTTAGCAACGCCTTTTGCATCGAGAATAAATTTCTTGAGCACTCCGCCGACATCGATCAGCACCATCGTTCCGGAGGGAGCCAAACCGGCGCTCACCGGCAAAACGCCGGTCAGGGCGATGCTGTCATTGCCAACCGGCTTTGCGAAGTTCAGTTTGATTTGCAATTTCGTGACCGTCAAGTTAACAGCGCTCACTGCACTGACCGGATTGCCTGTCGGTGTGCTTGCATAATTGTTCGGATCCAATCCACCGGCGGCTTCAAACGAATCGGCGAAACCGTCGCCGTCGCTGTCCGGTCCCATGCCAATTTCACCGAACGCGGGATTGACGGCGACAAGGACTGTCTCCACTACAGGGCTCAAGCCGTTGTCAATTGTGACCGTAGCCATATAGGTGCCAGGCGCTGAATAACTATGAGTGGCCGAAGCGCCGGTGGCCTGAGTGCCGTCACCGAAGCTCCAAGCGTACGACAGCGTGTCTCCGTGGGTGCTTTGAGCCGTGACAGAGAAGGTGGTTGATTTACTGACACCCACCGGATTCGGATTCGCAGCAGCTGAGCTGAGAATGACGGTCTGATCGATGATCAGTGTCCCAGTGCCGCTCCCTGCATAATTCACATCATTGATGGTTGCAACGACCTGATAGGTGCCACCATTGATAGGCGGTGTGGATAGCGTGTTATAAGTTAAGACGGCTGATAGTCCGCCCGGGTTTGTGGTGTAATTGCTGGTCTTGCCTGTACCATCATAAGCTTGCAGTGAATCCACAACGGAGATAGAGGCGGGGGCTTTGGTAATTGTCAGCGGTCCATTAACAAGCGTGACTGTATAATTCGCTATCTTTTGATTGGGATCACTAATTACGGGTTTGATGGCCTCGACCGAATTGATAGCGTAGGCGCCTGCGTTTGTAAGTGCAGTCGCCTGGCTCGTGAAGGTTGCAGTAATACCATCGTTATTGACAACACCTACTACTGCTCCCGTAAACGCGGGATTCGTCGTACCATATACTTTGCTGCCGCTGTCGGCAGTGACCGTCAATGGAGCTGGATTAATGACAAAAGTGCTGGTTGCGCTACCCTGATAGTTGGTATCCACGATGGTAGCCACGCAGGGATAGGAGCCGGCACTGACAGGCTGGTTCGGACTGGAATTAAACGTCATGCTGACGGTCAAATTTGCCGGTGTCGTCGTAGCCGTGGGACCTTTCGGCGTCCCATCGTAGATCGCTGACAGAGTGCTAAGCCCAACGGTTGCAGCGGCTTTATTGACGACTAATGTATGTGATGCATCGGTGCTTGCGGCAAAGTTAGTGCCGCTATACGACGCACTGATGACATACGTGCCCGCAGGTGTGCCAGGAGGCAAAGAATACGTGGCACTCGCACTGCCATTGATGCAGGGAGAGGAGACTGACGAACCTATGGTCGAGTTGCCGCTCTTGATTGCAAATACGACGGCACCTTCATTGATGGCTCCAATTGGGTTGGGCGATGTATACGACACTGTTGCAGAAACGGGAATGGTTTGGGCTGACAGACTGTACGTCGCGCTGGCATTCGTCGAAGTGGTGACGGTGGGGCTTCCGGCAATGATCAACGTATAGGGTTGCTGAACAGTGTTATTGATGCTGTCGGTCAGCTGGATGACAAAGTTATAGATACCTACGGCTGTAGGCATGCCGCTGACGAGTCCTGAAGGCGATAGAGTCAGCCCCGTCGGAAGTGTGCCGCTCGCCAGACTCCACGTGTAGGCAGGAGTACCGCCTGAACCTGCTAATTGTTGGGAGTAGTTTTGAATATAGGCACCATCGGGGATGGTGAGCGTTGTGATGGAAATCGACCCAAGTGCGATGTTCTTGTTGAAGCTCAGTGAGCCGGAAGCGCCGGGAGTTGGGAGCGTCAGAGTGGCGTCGTTTGAGGCTACATCGCGAATGCTGCCACCATTGAGCGCGAGGGCTGATGGGACCGTTGAAATCGATACGATTTCAATACCACACAAACCGATATTACTTGTGTCCCGTGTTAATGTGATTGTGGCATTAGAACTGCTCTGATTGTCGAACATAACATAGTTACTTGTATTATAAGCCGTCGGCGTGGTTCCTGCGGCTTGCGTATAGCCTGGGAATGTGACATTACCGAAGGTGTTAACATAATACGATGAGCCGCCGAGGGTGACATGTCCCAGCCGACCGGCACCGTCGGAATTGACATAGACATAGACTCGGTATTTGGCGTATGGAATATTGGCGAGTTGGACGGTGACAGTGGGATTGTTGCTGCTGGTGTCCTGGTAGGAGTTCAACAATTGTGCGTTCTGGTCAGCTTTTGCTGAACCGTAGACGCTGTACGAATTGGCCGAACCGGAGTAACTGAGCGTCATAGCGCTGGCAGCACCGGTGCTGTCGATGAGTGCAAGGTTCTGTCCACTCAGTCCAGCGATATTGTTCCAGTTGCTCATCGGAACAACACCTGCAGAACCCGTGACGTTTTCAGTTTCGTTGGTGCGGCCACTGGAGAAATTGATACCGATCTGACTGGTCGCAGCGGGCGGAGGCGATATGACGTAATCCAAATCAGAACTGCTATCACCCTGGGTGACTGTGTAATTAAATGTAAGTGTATCTGTACCACTCCCACTGGAGTAATTCACCACGGCATCAGTGGCACCGGTTTCAAGAGTCAGTTGTGGAGTGCCGACGACAGTGACCGTCTCGTTGAATGTTACAGTGACGGGGATAATTTGGCCGGCGCTGTAGGTTCCATTGACAGCCGGTGAAGTGATGTTCGTCACGGTCGGCGCGGCAGTGTCGATGACTATGTTTTTGTTTGAAGCCAGTGATCCTGTTGCATTCAATGCAGGTAACGTGAGAATAGCACTGTTGGCGGCTCCGTCGCGAATCGTGCCGCTATTCAAGGCCAGCGCAGAGGTGCTAGTATAGTTGAGGTCGGTGCTGATGTGTCCGGAGGCAACGACGTAGTTAAACGTGAGTGTAGTTGTACCTGTTCCGCTGGAATAATTAACGACTGCTTTGGTGGAGCCTGTTTCAAGTGTCAACGTCGGAGTTCCGGTCACAATAGCGACTTCATTAAATGTCACTGTAATAGGAATAATCTGGTTGGCTTTGTAGGAGCTATCGGCAACCGTGGAACTCACATTAACCACTGTGGGCCCCACGGTGTCGATGACGATATTTTTGTTGGCGCCTAGCGAGCCCACCGATCCGGGAGCAGGGAGCGTGATCACGGCATCATTGGCTAAACTGTCTTTGATCGTGCCGCCGTTAAGTGAAAGCGCTGCTGTGCTGATGTAGTCCAAGTCCATGCTGGTTTGGCCGGCTGCGACCGTATAATTAAATGTCAATACGCTGGTGCCGGAGCCTGATGAATAGATGACGACGGCATCGGTTGATCCGGTTTCCAAAGTCAAAGTTGGAGTCCCTGTGACATTAACAACGTGACTGAAGGTGATGGTGATGGGAATAACTTGACCAGCTTTGTAGAGATTGTCTGAGACGGTGGAGGTGATGTCGATAATGGACGGGCCCCCTGTGCTTAATACCGTCCAAGCGAAGCCAGTACCGGGCCCGGCATTGTTTGTTTCGTTTGATTCGGAGATATTACTAATTCCACCCGCCATATCAGGGAATGCCCACGCGTTGAACGTTCCTGCGGAGACGTTCGGTACCGTGAACGTGAGGACGCGGGTGTCTCCAGCCATGATCGATGCAGCGATATCTGTATTCTGAGTCGGGCTGTTGCTGACAATGGGAGCAGCCGCCAAATCAGGCCAGAAGCCGACATTGAATAGACTGTTTGCACTGGCATTGCCTTGATTTTTTACTGTCAGAGTAAATGTGACCGAGTCACCACTGACAGGCGTGAGCGGGAACATCTTAATCGATTGAATCACCAAATCGGGCTTGGCGGTTGTGCTAATGGTAAAAGGTACTGATTTAGTGAGGGTCGCCGTACCTCCTTTCATGTCCGATACCGTGCATTTGACTGTAAATGTAGAATTGGTTGCCCATGCTTTTGTTTGCGTTGCAGAACCATTAGTGCTAAAGGTGGAGTCACCGAAACTCCAGTGGTACGTAAGCGTGTCGCCGTCCGGATCGGTGGCGTTACAGGTGAGTGTGATCGGAAGATCCGACGGGTATGATGCTGGAATGGTAATCGATGAAATCACTGGCGGATTATTGGTAGCAAATGTGCCGATATTAACGACGGTGTCGATGTATTCGTTGGGCGCTGCTCCACCTTTGGCGATGGGTGTTATAAATATTCCTGCGGCTGTGTCTGCATATGTTTTACCAATGGATAGTGCGGAGTCTACTTTATCATTATTATCAGAACCCGATGAAGAGCCTGCGGGGCCATTGTTCGAAGCGGGTGTCATGTCTAATAGCGTGTCGCCATCTGATCCGTATGAATCCTTGCTCCAATCGATTTCCAATCCGTTCTTCAAGTATTCATTGTTATTCGTACCATTAAATGCCATACGATATGAGAGCCAGTATTTACGGTTGTTGCCTGTATAATCGCTGGAGACTGTATTGATTTTGACAGCGCGTGGGATACCTGTCGCATTGATATGATCATGTCGATAAACGCGGACCGTCGCGGACGACGAAAGCGTTGCAATTTCGGAACTGGTGATCCAATTTAAAACAGTCTTTTCATGCGCCGTGTAATGTGCCTGCCTGCTTTCCATGGTGGCTCCGCCTTGAGCACTCATGGTCGAGAACAGGTGTCCATACTCAATCCATTCGGCATTCACGGTGTCACCGACATAACCTCCGCCAATGGTATCGCGACCGATAGGACTGGTGCTGTCTGTCTGCCAATAGTTTGAATGCCACAAGCCATAATTATGACCCAATTCATGTCCAGCGGTGCGCAGTGTGTAATAGCCATTGAGATGGACTCCACGCGCCAGATTGGGCGGACTGCCGACATACGCGATACCGGCATACGTGTAATAAGCTCCACCGATGTAAGTCGTGGTGGTAATATCCAGATTAAAATTTGTGTAGGTATACGCGGCATTCAAAGCGGCGGCCGCTGTGCGAGCGTCGGTTAATAGTGTATTGAATTGATTGGAAGCGAGGCCTTGGTAATAAGCCTTGGTGTTGGGTAATGTGACCTGACAAATGGTAACGACTAAGTCGGTCTTTCCATACGACGCTTCTCGAAAATATTGGCTGATATTATTCATATTTGTTGTGGCGGTCGCAAGATCGATCGGATAACTCACGTCGTCACTGAATTTCGCGACGATGTCAATGAGTGTATTACTCGTGGTGGTGCTGTTGGCTGTTTTATTATTAATAGATGCTGCAACAGCCGCAGTGTTTGCATCCGCTTGCTCGCTTAGTAAGAGCTGCTGTTCCAAATCGGTGAGATGGGAATGGGTGCAGATGTATTGGACTTGTCCACCGATATCGACCGCGTAATTGCGCGTCTTCAATCCTGACACCAGGCAGCGGTCGCCGTTTGGGGCCAGCGGGAGTCCGAGACGGATTTCTTCGCCGGGAGAGAGTAAGCGGATCGGGCTGTTATGCAGCGCCATGATGCCGTCGAGGACAAGGCCTTGAACGCGGATTGGTGTCGGGCGCGACAAGTCGAGCCGCTGACCGGACGTGTACGCGTTGTAGCTTGCTCCGTTGACGGTGACGATGCGTTGAATCGATTCGAAGCGCGTTCCGCTATTCATCGGGCGGTCTGGTGCGGGCAGAGCGCCCAGTAGCTCTAACTGGCCCTTGCCGCTGACCCATTTCTCAGTTCGTTTGCGAACCGGTTCGGGCAATTCCGCAGCAACAGTATCAGGCAACGCGCGGACAATCGCATCGCTGGGATTGGCACGGATCAACTCCGCCATCGCAACCCGCCGCGCCTCGGCCAGAATAACACCGCGCTCGATCAACGCCGGTCGTTCCGATTCGGACGACGCGATATACGTGTCGGCCCATCGAGAGAATTGGACAAAGGGAACATCGGCAACCGTTGTGGTGCGAGCGGATGACGGCGGCACGTCAGCTTTCGAAACGGCAGGAACATGAGTAGTTAGTGGCGGTGTGGTGGTGGGGACTTCAACGCGGACAGAGGCGCTCGGAGCTTCAGTCGAAACCGGTGCGTTGACGGGCACTTTTCTCGATGAGATGGCGACGACTAGTGCGAACAACCCGAGAAGCGCGATGAGAAAAAGAGTGTTTCGGCGAGTCGGTTGAGGATGAGTTTTCATGACGTCGGTCTCCACGTGGCCCGTATGTCGGCACCGGAAAAGTGGTGCCGACATGCGCTATGCACATTGTGATTTACTACATTTCAGGAGGGAATGAAAGTGGAAAAGACGTTTCAGCAGTGGGAAGAGAAGGAAACACCAATTGCTGCCCAAATCTCTGGAATAGCAGCGCGCTTACTTCGACCCAGCGGTCGGCAGCGCGACCCAGGCGAATGCAACTTTGTCGGCTGCGTACATGTTGCCGAATGCGCTGAACGCGACGATGGAAAAATAATGGCTGATGAATGAGACCGCCAAACCGGACGGGCCGGTCGCGGATTCGGCGCCATTTAAAATATACCACGATGGTGCGACGGAAAACGCAAGAATCGTCAGGATCATGATGTAATACGGCGCGAGTTTCAAAACGCCGCCGAACAAAACAGGCGGGCTGACGGCGTCGATGCTCGGGAAGATTGAAATCATGCCGAACGCCATCGGAAATAAAAGTGCTGCGATCACGATCAGAATCTGCAACGTGCCATCGCGCTCGACACACGCATTGAGTGTCTTCGGTTTTTTCGAAGCCGCAGCGGATGGACTTGCTGGAGCACTCGGATTCGGTTGGGCCTCCGACAGAGAAAGAGCGGTTGATGCTTTGTCAATCAGCAGCGAGCGCAAATCGGGATTGCCGAGCGGAATGTACACCAGCGCCGGAGCCAGCGCGGCCACCAGTGCCAGGACACAAAAAAATCCGGGCGTGGCGATGTCGTGGACCGCGTCGTCGAATGCTGGGTGCGTGGGATCGTCTTCACGTCCCAACGCGGAGACGCGCACGATTTTCATCAACCAGATTGCGGAGAGCAAACACAGCGCCACACCAACAGCCCAATGCGCAGCGAATCCCAGCCACACAAAAAGCGAGCCGCCCACCAGCAGAAATTTTCGGTCATTAATCAATGGGTACAAAAACGCTTCGGGCAGGCGTTCGAAGAAGCTCTTTTTTTCTTCAACCGGTGCACGCGTACGCGACACTGACGAGCGGTTGGGATTGGCGCAGTCGTAGCACAATTGCTTTTTGCGACTCGTTTGAACGCAGTCAACGCAAAAGACGCTGCTGCAGAGATCGCACTTTTTTTCCGCTGGAATGCTCGGATGTTTCTTGCAGAAATACACTCGGGCCGAACGCGACCCCATCGGATCGTTGCGGCGGCGCAGCAATTCGTCCATCGATCCTTGGACCGGTTGTTCCATCGAGCGGTCCATTTGGGCGGGGGTGCTCTGTGCGTAAGCCTCAGGCGGCATCGGCTTCGTGTTTTGGAAGCGCACCGACTGCGACGCGGATTCAATTTTCGGACCTGCAAAGCGGCCCGTGTTCGACATCGGATTTCCGGGCACGGCGGACGGGGACATACAATTTTCGCAGAGCACTTTGCCGTTGACGAATTTGATGCAAAGACTACACAATGGCGCACCGCACGATTTGCAGTTCGCGCGGGCGGAGAGTGGCGGGTGGAACGTGCAGCCCTGCGCGGGCCGATTCGGCACTACAGGATCCATAATTGAAATGCTACAGTCGATTAGAGTGAAGGCAACCCGAAAGAATTAATCGATCACTTACGGCGTGGCATTTTTCGCAACGAGTCCATCGACCCACGTCTTGATGCTCTCTTTCGATTGGACGCCCAAACGCTTATCGAGCACCTTGCCGTCTTTCAGAAACACCAGCATCGGGATGCTGGTCGTTTCAAATCGCTCAGCCAATTTCGGTGCGAAATCGACGTTCACTTTGGCGACGTGGACCTTGCCTTTGTACTCAGTGACAAGCTCTTCGATAATGGGCGCGATTTCACGGCACGGTCCGCACCACTCGGCCCACAAATCGACGAGCATAAAGCCCTTATTCTTTTCGATTTCGGCGTCGAAATTCGACTCCGTCAAGCTGATCGCGATGCTCGTATGCGGCGTGGCTTTCGGGCTCAGACTTATTCTCGTGCCGAAGCCGAAAACGAAGACTGCGATCACAATGAGTGCGGCAATAATAGCGATGGGTTTGGACATGGATTCGATTTCCTCGCGACATGGAACGTCTGCTTTCCTTCACGAGCACAGAGGATAGACGCTTTTTAATATCGAACCACTGATTAAAACTGGCCGGTCTCTGCCGGTGGCTTTGGAGGCTTGATCGGACCGTTGACGTCCCTACCGTTTTTCTTGAGAATGCTGATGAAATTCTGTTTCGGGTATTGCTCCTTGGGTCCGGGCAAGCGCTTCAACAATTCTTCCAATGCGTCGATGCCGTCTTTACCAAGCGAATCCTCCGGGAGGCCCATGCCGATGTTCGCGATTGAATTCAGCGTCATGTCCCAGGGCTGTTTTGTGTCCGGCGCGTAGCGTTTCACAATGCTGACGTACGGCGAGGCGAGTTGTTTCTGACCGTCTTTGGGCAGGCGCTCGCGAATGGCTTGCGTCACCGAAAACTTTTCGTCCGCGCCCATATACTTCGCGGACGTCAGCAGTGCATTCAATTCAGTCAGGACGCCAGCCTGTTCTTTCATCGCAACTTTTTCGTCCGAACAATAGGCGATCAATTTCGCGAATCCACCTTCCGTGTCCGGTTCCAAGACGGCCAAAATCAACGGGTCAGTGCCACCGCCGTACATGCCCATCATCATCATGCCCTGCTGATCGATTTCAGCTTTCTTGCGAATCGCGGCCAACGCCTTGTCCTGAATGCCCGGCTCCTTGAATAACGCCAGCGCCAACATCGCCTGTCCACGCAAACGTATTTTAGCGCCATACTCAGCTTGTGCCGTTTGCTTAGCAAGGTACTCTGCCGCAGGCACCTTGCCCCAGGCCGGGAGCGCTCCCGGCGAAGGCGGCAGATCGCCAGACGCTTTGCGCAATTCGTTCAGTGCTTGCTCGCTTCCCATTTTCGCGCGCGTCATCAAGCCCCATGCTTCGATGGACGCGGCTGGAACCGTCGCCATGCCGTACTGTTGAGTATTCGACCACGATGCGTTGCGTTCGGCGCGCAGAATTGAAATCTCGAGTTCCTTCTCGCCAAGCTTTAGTGCTTTCAGACCTTTCACGGTGATGTCGAGCATGACGAGGTCGCGTGTGCGGAAGCTCTCCGATAACGCGCCTTCCAAATACGCAGTCTGTTCTGCGATGGTCTTCGGTTCTGGCACAGCATCAGCCGCGTGAAGATACGTCAAAACCAACGTCAACGCCAACGAGGCGCACAGGCATCGAACTGTATTCATGGGATGACTCCGTTAGATGAGAAAGGCGGTACGAACCGTCAGCTATTTGATCTGAAGTCCGCGGGTTGGCTGACCCGGATTAACGTTGACCCCCGTCCCGCCGCCGAAGCCGCCGCGTTCGCGGCCTTCTTGCCTTGCACCCGACTCGGCCTGCTTCATACGGGCTTCAACTTTCTCGGCGCGCCGCGCGGCAATCTCTTGAATCGCTTTCGCCGCTTCGGAATTTGCATCATCCGCGCGAACAGTTCCCACGAAAGCCATCGCCAGCACAGCCATACCTGCAATCCACGTCGTCTTCATGCGCTATTCCTTTTTTATCGAGATCCTAAACCGCTCATACACCGGGGATGTGAATCTTTTTTAAAGTTATTTTTAGGTTAGGACAATCCCTGACGCAAGATGGATTTGGGAACGACGCATGTACTCAGGCAAACACTAAATGTCCGCGACTTTCGGGATGCGGGACAGAGACTGAAATTTGGACATCACAGCCGAGGTCGTTTAGGAATCGCATCAGACGTTCAGTCGAAAAGCCATCGAGATGACCGTTGATGATTGCAGAGACTTTGGGCTGATCAAGACCGAGCAGGTCGGCGGCTTGCGTTTGAGTCAAGCGGCGAGCTTTGATGGTGCGCCGGATATGCAAAGCCAGGTTAGCCTTTGCCATAAGGTCGTCTGCATTGGGCAGGCCCAAATCGGCGAAGACGTTGCCGCTGCTGTGAGTGATGGCGTTTTCTGTGTCGTTGTTCATGATTTAGAGATCCTCTTCGCATGTATTGCTTCTGCAACACGCAACCGTTGGTGGATCAAGTCAATTGTTTGCTTCGATGTAGCGATCCCCTTCTTAGATTTTTTCTGGAAACAATGCAGGACATAAACGACACCTGCGAGTTTAACAGTGTAGACAGCGCGGTATGTATCGCCGTCATGATCCTCCACAACTTCCAAAACACCTGCACCGTTAAACCCGTGCAATGGTTTGGCATTATCGGGCTTCACACCTGCCTGAGCGAAGCGCAATGCGAAACCCATTCTGTGCCGGACCGGCGATGGCAACGCCATGAGTTCATCGAGAGCACGACCTACCCATTCAAGCGGCTTGTGTGGAAGTGGCGGTAGATCGTTCATGTATCGATTATGCCAGTATTGGGCATAAAGGCAAGAAGAATCTGGACGCTTTTAAATTCCATCATCCACCGCAATCAGTCTGATGCGAGGGTTTTGCCCGATAGCCCACATGCAGTATACAATCCGAATTTGACGCTTGAAAACCGAAAATGTCTACAAATTCCGTGTTAAAAAATGTCTGTTCCGTTACAACGTGATCATTGCCTTAATTTTCACTCAACCGCCTCAATCAGGATGCCGTTATTCGTGGCTGAAACTCCTTCCGAATCGCTGGACGACATGGCCGCGCCGCCACCCGAACCGCCACAATCGTGGTTGCGCACAGCGCTGGTTTGGACGCTCAAGATTGTGTTTCTCGGAGGCATCTTCTGGTATCTCTTCAGCACCGGTCGCTTGAAACTGGATGACTTGCGATTGCTCGCACAGCGCTGGGATTTGGTGCTGATGGCATTGGCGATGGCGCTTCCAGCCTTGATGGCCTGTTCGTTGCGCTACAAATTGCTGCTGCGTGTCCTCAACGTCACCGCGCGCTTTCGAGACATCGTGGCGCTCTCCATGATCGGCATGTTTTTCGATATGGTGTCGCCAGTCGCGAATGGTGGCGATCTCGTCAAAGCCGTGTATCTCAGCAAAGCCACTCGTCCGCCCGGCGGCAAATCGAATTTCGGGATCATTCTGTTCAGCGTCTTGCTGGACCGGATCGTCGGCCTCTTCGCACTGTTTATCTTCGCTTTGATTGTCTGCGTCGTAGCGTGGCCGCAGATCAGCGGGTCTCCCGAATTGTGCCAAATGACCGCGTTCATCGTCATCGCGTGCCTGTGCGGGTTGTTCGGATTCTTCATCATGATCTCCGAGACTCTGGAAAACAGCGAGCTGCGAAAGCAGCTGATGCACAAACTCCCGTTTCGCGAAAGAATCGAGCGCATCTACTCGGGATTCGCAGGCTTCCGGCACCACAAATTGATCGTCCTGCAATTGCTCGGGCTCTCGATCATCAACCACATGAGCAGTTGCGCGGCGATCCTGATTTTGGCCCAGGGCCTGACGTTCATGTCGGCCACAACACACCTCCCCGCACCGTTGGAATTGTTGCCGTGCCTGACCGTTCTGCCACTGGGATTGTTCGCGACGACGTTCGGCCCGGCAGGTGGTTTGGGCGGCGGCAACGTTGCCTTCGAATTCCTGTTTCATACGGTGCTCGATCGCGACGGTGGAGCCAAGCTCGTACTCTGGTTTCAAATCTGCGGAATTCTGTTCCGCCTGACCGGCGTTCCCGTCTTCATCTTTTACAAGAACAAAGGGGCGAACCTGGATACCGCCCCGAGCGTAGAGTGAACAGCATGTTTCGGGTTCCGAGTTAGAAGCGAAGGGATTTTCCAGTGAGTCAGGACAGCGACACTCTCGCAACGCGAAACGCCAAACCCGGATCGAATTCGTCGGGACGTCGTCTGCTCGTGATCGGCGTCGTCGCGTTGTTCGCGTCCGTTTTTGTGCAACGCTACATTGAAAAGCGGCGCGTTGAAGCCGATCTCGTCTGGACCGATTCCGGAAACAAACAGACGCTCGAAGCGGGCTTCCTGGCGCTGGGCGGTTTTCGCGGAATTCTGGCCGACGTGCTGTGGGTTCGAGCCATTTCGCAACAAGACGCGGGGCGCTATTACGAGCTGAAATTGATCTGCGACATGATCCAGGATTTGCAGCCGACGTTCACGAATATCCACTCCTTTCAAGCTCACAACATGTCCTACAATCTCGCGGCGAAAGCCGAGGCGTGTGAGGACAAATGGTATTGGATCCGCTCAGGCATCGAAGTTCTCGAACGCGGACTCGAACGCAACAAACGCAACTACGCACTATGGAACGAACTCGGCTTCACCTACATGGACCGGCTCGGCGACACCAAAATGATCGACATCATCTCCGGTCAAGATTGCACCGGCACGATGTTGAACGATCTCCCCGCGATTGACGATCTCACTGAAGCCCAACGCGAAAAAGTATTCTCGCATCCGGAGCTGTGGAAGAACAGTAACGTACGCCGAGCGCGCCGGGACGAAAGCTGGCGTTACGCCGCGTACTATTTTTACAAATCGCTCGAAACCAAAAACAATCCGTCGCCACTGATCGTCGAGCGCATCTATGGCGACTGCCTCGTCAGCCTGGGCCACTACCGTTCGAAAAACGTCCCAATCGAACAACGCAAATGGGACGACTGGGGCGCTGAAGAATGGTGGCTCGAATTGTTGAAACGCAACGTCGAACGCGGCAACATCATCGACCGCACCGTCGCAGCGAATTTGCATAAAACACTGATTCTGGAAATCGGAATCAGCAACGCCAAACTGCAAGCCGCGCGTGCCGCAAACCGCACCGACGTCATCCCGGAACTTGAAAAAGATCTGAACGATACCTACGCACGCTTAAAAACATACGTTCCAAAAGACACTTCCTCGCTGACAGACGTGATTACGCAGTACACGGAAGCGATGAAGAAACGGCGACGGTGATCACTTCAACTCCGGCCCCACCGCCCCATAGCTCCACGGCTTTCCAAACTTCGTCGCTTTCGGCAATTCAGGTACCTTCCCCGGCGTCATCTGCTTCGTCAGCGCGATGCCCGTATCGGCCATCTGAGTGCCCGCCGTCACCTCCAAATTACTGTAAAACGTCAGCCGCGTTTCATAACCGCCACCGTCAGGTTTGAACGCTTCTTCAGTCGGCACATACCCCGTGCATCCGTTCGCCAATTCAACTGGAAACGTGAACGCAAACGGACTTTCCTTCTTGATGCGCAGTCCGTTGTTGACAAAATACTCAGCCGGGTTGCTGACGAAAACAGCAGGTCCAACCTGAAGCGCTTGAACCTCCACTTCCGCCTCAGGCTCGCGTCGGATCAGCGCGTCCAGCATCACGTATTCTTTTGCAAAAAGCCACTCGGTTGTATCGAATTTCGGCCGCTCTTTTGACACGATTTCGAGACTCCGCTTCACCTTCTCCGGATCGGGAACGCGGCGCTTAATCGGACCGATTTTCTGCTTCGCATCCAGTGCAATCTCGCCGCTGCGAGGCATCAACAAAATCGCTTTGACCGCCTCAGCTCCGACTCGTCCACCCACACGCAACGCCCAATCTTCTGCCGCAGGGCGCTGAAACGGATCGAGGTTGTCAACCTGCGTGATGTCCCCGCACGCGCCCTGCAAAAACACGACCGGCGCGCGGTTCTGCAATGCGCCCTGAATCGTCTTTTCAAGATAGTAAATCCAGTTCGCCGAAATGCCGCCGGGATTGGTCGTCGCGTGACACGCGAAATTCACGACGCATCCCAGCATCGCACCATTTAAATCCCACGCAGCAATCACACCGACTTGAGGATCAATCGGCCCGGCGTAATCCAACGTGTCCGGATTACCCTGGCCCGGATGAGACCACGTCTGACCGTTCTTCATTTTTAGCCTGCGGTTGAAACTGACTTTATCCTCATGCCCCGAACCGAATCCGAGCAACGCTGGGACTTTCGTCTTATCCGCCCACACCACCGCGTCCACAATCGCTTTGCGCACGGTCATCAGATACCCCGCATCCGCACACGACGAATTCACATACGCGAGTTGTTTTACAAGCTCGCTTTCGCCATCAAATTCACCGGGCTGAACCATGCCCGTGGGCCCGGACGAATGCGAATGCGACGCGCCTATCATCACACTATCGCCTGGAATCCCACACGCCTTCGTGATCTCCTCGCGCGCTTTCAACACAAGTCCACGCGGCACAATCAACGCATCCAATCCCACCAGCGCAATGCGTTTTTTCCCGTCATCGAACACCGCCACGCGGACTTTGCACGCGTCATGAAACGAACGGTGAAACGCCTTTTCATACCCGCCCGGCTGCTCCATCCCCAGCGCAGGCGTGATGTCGCGTTCAGCGAATCCGGCCTTGATGGCGGACGCCGGCAACTTGGATTTTGCCTCACCATCAGCGCCTCTTATAAGGTGGGCGCTCGTTATAAAAGTAATGACCACCAGCGTGCGACATAAATCCATGGAAATCATATAATTGGGACTCCAATATCCGTTGTTGATAAGCGATGGATTAATTACACCGGAGCATCAACAATACCCTGATATGCTGTGATTGGACTCGAAACGGTCCCATCCACCCAGCTGAACAAATAGCGCTAAACGCAATGGTACGAAGAAACTAAGATTTTTAAGTCATATTTCTGTTCCCTTGCCCTTCACCCTAAAGCCGTTCGTAAATAGCGGATTCATTTCGATGGGGTGCATCACCAGACTTGCGGTAGAATTTCCCCTCTCCCCTTGAGGGAGAGGGCCGACGAGACAGCCGTTCCGTCTCGCGGGGTGAGGGGTAAACGCTGATTAATCCAAGCGCATCGATTAATCAACGTTTACCCCTCACCCCGCGAAGGAGTACCTTCGTCGGCCCTCTCCCTCAAGGGGAGAGGGAACTGCGGCGCAACTTCGGTGATGCACTCTTTTCGACGACTTTTCTCGAAAATTACTTGCAAATACTTTGAAGGAACGTAGAGTTCACAGACTGTAGCTCGAAAAACTGATTGTTCATGAGCCGTTTTTGCGCATTAAAAAAGTACCTGCGGTACCGTCGGCACAGCTTGCGGAGCGACTGCGGGATGAAGATTGAGGGAGGGGTTATGCGAGCCAAGTACGTCGGAACTCTCGCTGCATTGTTCGTGGTCGCCACATTCACCGGTCGTGTTTTCGCCGGATCTGCAGAATCGGAATTGCAGGAATTGCGCGGCGAAGTCCAAAAACTTCGCGAACTCGTCAACGCCAACCGCGCTGCGGCCAACGCCTCCGTTCAAAGCAACGTCGATACGATGATGGACAGCAAGTACGGTCCAGACGCGGCTGCAACAACCCGCATTGGCAAGCTCGAAATCGGCGGCTTGGTTCAAGTGTGGTACACGTACATTCAAAATGATTCCCGTGGCTTGTTCGACAGCCCCAACAATACGGGCGTATTTGACACCAACGCCGCCAGCGATAACGACAGCTTCCGCATCCGCCGTGCTGAAATCCGCATGAAGATGGACATTCACGAAAACGTCAGCGCTTTTGTCAAAATCGATCCCGCCGCAGAAGCCGCAAGCTTCCCGCAACTCGGTGTCGGTGCCAAGCGCTTGGCCTACGTTTCACCGGAATTCAATGCCATCAACACTGGCCCCAATCCTCCGCCCGGCGGAACAATCGGCGTCGTCAAGTCCGTTCAAGAAGGCAGTGGTTTGATCCCAACGTTGTTGCAAGACGCTATCATCAATTTCCACGGCGTGATCCCGCACCACGACTTCACGCTCGGTCAAATGTCCACGACGTTCAATGAAGAAAATTTCCAAGACAATGGCATGCTCGACTTCGCCGAACGCTCCTACATCGCAAATCTGAACTCCCGCGACATCGGCAGCGTGATCCACGGTTCGTGGTGGTGCAACGGTGGCGGCGGCGTCTACCAAGGCGCTGGCGATAGTGGCCGCCTCCAGTACTGGCTCGGCATGTACAATTCGGCAGGTAACTTGCACGGCACTGCCGGTTCTGGTTTGAACCGCAGCGACGACAACGACAAAAAAGATTTCATCGCGACCTTGCTCGTTCGCCCTCTGTGGGACGATTGCTGGGGCCACCTTGAAGTCGGCGCGTCAGTCCGCACTGGAACGCACGGCAAAGATGGCAACGGTCATCCGATCACCATTCCGTCGAACGGTCTGGATCGCCAGAAGACGTCGGCCATGGGTTACGATGGCTGGATGAAGTACTACGCGCCGGGCGTCTTGAAGGGCCTGTGGCTCAAGGGTGAAGCCCAGTGGTTGCATGACCGCAATGCGCCGCAATCCATCATCGACGTCGCCAACAATGACTTCCAAAACGGTGGTGATCAGGCTCATCCATACAGCACGTTCGGTTACTGGGGTGCCATCGGTTACAAGTTCGCCGATAGTCCGCTGTTCTGCAACTGCACAAACTCGTTCTGGCGCAACTTCGAAGTGCTGGGCCGCTACGAAAGCGCGCCGAGCGTCACGATTGCTGACCCGATCTACGTCGAAGCCACGAACGTCTACCAGCAGAAGATTTACACGGCGGGTGTCAACTACTACATCAAGGGCAACAACGCCAAGATTCAGATGAACTACAACGCCGTCAAGAATCCGCATGGCCCGAACGGCCAGCCTTTCCACAACGTCCGCAACGACAGTTTGATTTTGAACTTCCAGGTCATGTGGTAAGAATTGGTCGAATGAAAAAACGTTTCATGAACCGGGCGCGAGTCGCCCGGTTTTTTTATGCCCGTTTACGGTTTCAAAGCCCACGCATTTCAACACTCCGAGAGTCACCGCCTCATGTTGCCTGCGAGTCCACGCGTTCGACAGATCGGATTGGATGCGTACCGCGCTGGTGTGATCATCGTCCTGGCGCTTCTGGTTCACAGTCACCGCGTTCGCCTGCAAATCGACACCGATTTCCCCGTCACGCTCGCCGAAGTCCAACCGTTCCTCCCTAACGCCACACGCCTGGAGCCTGATCCTGAACGCATGGGCCTCGCGATTTTCGACGCCAAACGCAACCGCATCGGTTACGCTGTTCGCACACAACCAGACTGCAAAAATATCATCGGCTACTCCGGTCCCACCGACGCCATGCTCGTTTTTAACACTCAGGACATTGTCTGCGGCGTCAAACTCCGCCGCAGCCGCGATACCTACACGCACTTCTTCGACGTTTCCACAGACCGCTATTTCCTGAATTTATGGAAAGGCAAATCGTGGAATCAGATCGCTGGCATGGATCTGAAAAAGGCCGGAGTAGAAGGCGTCGCGGGGGCAACGATGACCAGCATGGCCGTCGCGCGAAGTTTCGTTTTCAGGCTCAAAGACACCAGCCTCGCACAATCCCCGCCTCCAGAACCCATTTCGTTCCAGTGGTCCGACGCTGTCCTTTTCATCGCCCTCGCCGGTGCGTTGCTCATCGCGTTTACGCCGCTGCGCGGCAAGACGTTTTTGCGTGGAGTCTGGCAGATTTTGCTATTTATTGGGATCGGATTTTTCAATGGCCAATTGCTCGCAGTTTCGCTATTCAGCGGCTGGACAGCATCCGGAATTGCATGGCGCAGCGCCCCGGGCCTCGCGCTCGTCATGGCAGCCGCACTCCTCGTTCCGTGGGTCACGAAACAGGCGCTGTACTGCCAGTATTTCTGCCCGCACGGGGCCGCTCAAGAATGGATTCATCGCCTCGCGCCCAAATCGCTGCGCCTCACTCTGCCCGCCAGCCTGAGCGCGGGACTGCGCTGGCTACCCGGTTTGTTGCTCCTCTTTACTCTGATCGTGACGATGCTGATGCTGCCGTTTGAACTCGCCGGTATTGAACCCTTCGACGCGTACATCGCCCGAGCCTGGAGCTGGACAGTCGGCATCGCCATCGCCGGATTAATCGCATCCGTTTTCATTCCGATGGCCTATTGCAAATTCGGCTGCCCGACCGGCGCACTCCTCGAATTTATTCGCACGCGCGGTCCGCAAGAGCGCTTCAGCCGCCGCGACGCGTTCGCTCTGATCCTCGTAGCCGCGTCACTCTGGCTGTATTTCGATTACGATCAAATTAACGCGTGGATTGTCGGGTAACCTCCAATTTCTAATAAAAAAGTAAATCATCTATTGCCGAATGCCCGAATTTGCGCAAACTACACACATGAGCATCTCATCCTCAGCCCTCCCGTCCAATCCGCTGATGTACGAAATCAACACGCGCGTATGGCTGCGTGAGTTATCAATGCGCTTGCACCAACCGGTGCAACTGGACACCGTCCCCGACACAGAACTTGACCGCATCGCCGAACTCGGTTTCCACGCCGTCTGGCTGATGGGTGTCTGGACGACCGGCCCCGAGTCCCTCCTCATCGCCCGGACGCGCAGCGAATTGCAACACGAATACCACGAGACGCTCCACGACTTCTCGGCTGACGATTGCATCGGCTCGCCCTATGCCGTGGCAAGTTACGTCGTCTCGCCGAAGCTCGGCGGCAACGCAGCGCTGGCGCGTCTGCGCGAACGCATGGCCCGCAAAGGCCTGAACCTGATTCTCGATTTCGTCTGCAATCACACCGGCCGCGATCACTGGATGTTGGAGACCCAGCCCGACGTTTTTGTACAAGGCACCGAGGCCGACTTCGCCGCGCATCCCGACGCATTTTTCAAAACGCCCCAGGGCAAAATCATCGCGTTTGGTCGCGACCCATTTTTCGCGCCATGGACCGACACCGCTCAAATCAATTACGGCCAATCCGCAGGCCGTACCGCGATGCTCAACAAACTCATGCTCCTCGCCGAACAATGCGATGGCGTGCGCTGCGACATGGCGATGTTAATTCTTCCTGAAATTTTCAAAAAAACGTGGGGCGATTTGCGCGGCCCCAATCCGATTGATCGAAATTTCTGGGTTGAAGCGATTGAAGCAGTGACGGCCCAGCACCCCCATTTCATCTTCCTCGCCGAATCGTATTGGGATAAAGAAGCGCAATTGCAATCCAACGGATTCCACTTTACCTACGATAAAATTCTCTACGACCGCTTGTTGAAAAACGATTTCTGGGGCGTCGCCCAGCATCTGCGCGGTGCGATCTCGTATCAGAAAAAATGCGCAAGGTTCGTCGAAAATCACGATGAAGCACGCGCCGCTCAAGCGTTCGGATCGACGCGTTCAATCAGCGCCGCCGCCGTCACGCTCTTCACGCCCGGCATGCGTTTCATTCACGAAGGACAACTCGAAGGCCGCTGCGTTAAAGTCCCAGTTCAACTCGGTCGCCGTCCCAACGAACTTGAAAACGCCGAAATCGAACTGGCCTACGAACACATGCTCTGCTCGTTGCGCGACCCGATTTTTCAGTCCGGGCATTTCGCTGTAATCGAAGCCTACGCCGCCGGACACGGCGACCGCTCCAACGAATCCCTGATCGCGCTGCAATGGACACCCAACACGTGTCACACAACGTCGCCACGCTCGCGCAAAGTCGGATATCTGATCGTCGTCAATTTAAGTGGCGGCCGCGCCTATGGCCGCGTTCCGTTGTCACGTGATCTTGTTTCGGAAGGCAAGCAATACATTTTCGACGACCGCTTTAACGGAAAGCGCTACGACCGCGACGGCGGCGAACTCCTCTATCCCGGCCTTTACATCGCGCTCGAAGCCTTCCAACCCCACGTCTTCGAAATCAGCGACAAAGTGTAATGACGTCCTGATTGGGTAGAATCGGTGGTGCGTGACGAGAAAGAATGGCAGGTCTTCAGGCGGTTCATTTTTTCGATTGTAATTCAACCCAAGAGTGTTAAAGATCATGCCTATGCCAGCGCCGCGCCGCATCCCTCCCGTCCGTCCCTCGTCCGCCAATCCAGATACGGAACACGTCTCGTCGTCTTCAAAAAAGGACAGCGAGCCGCTCGGGAAAATTTTGATCCGCGCCCACGCCATGACACGCGAGCAGGTCGAATCTGCGCTGCTGCTGCAACGCAAATCCTTCAAGCCGCTCGGGCGAATTTTGCGCGAGGAATTTGGGTTGAGCGCTGAGGTGCTCGCGTCCGCATTGCGCCAGCAGGAAACATCGCCGCGTGTCTTTTTGCGATTCTTTCCAGTGTCGAACGAAATCCAGCACCTGCTCGATTTGGAATTCTGCCGCCAGCACGAAGCGGTGGCGTTTGAGAAATTGGGGAAGATGCTGTGCGTCGCGTTTTCGAATCCCAACACCAAGAATCTGCTCCGCCATATTGAACAACTCACATCGTCCGAAGTCAAAGCCTTCAGCGCACCGTGGGAAGATATTCAAAAGAGATTGTCGGTGGTTTGAGACTTTATCCGGGATTGCCGACGCTCTTTTGTGATGTGTGTTGTAGAACCTGCTTGCTCAAAAATTATTTATAATCCTTCCCGCGGATTTTCGCGTCGCTCGCGTTGCGTTTTGAAAAAAGAGAGTAAGCTTTCACTCCATTATGACAAACACAAACGACAAATCCATGCTTCGCACCCGTCTGTCGATTCAAATGTATTTTCAGTTCGCGATCTGGGGATCGTGGGCGACGGTGATGTTCACGCATCTCAGAAACATTGGCTTCGATGCCGGCCAATGCGGCATGATCCTGAGCACCGGGCCGCTGGCGTTGATGGTCTCGCCACTGATCGCCGGACAGATCGTGGACCGTTACTTTTCAACCGAGCGTTTTCTCGCGTTCGCATACGTCTGCACCGGATTGTGCTTCTACGGTGCGTCACGCTTGAACTCCGCAGAATACACGCAGATGTGGATGTACATGTTTGGCAGCATGCTGTTTTACGGTCCGACGCTGGGCCTCGGCAATTCGATTGTCTTCCATCATGTTCCCAACGCCGCCGCCAGTTTCCCGGCGATCCGCATGTTGGGAACCATCGGTTTCATCTGCGCCGCGTTTATGGTCAGCACCGTTCAAAGCTGGTTCAACATTGATTTGCACGCCTGCTTATATGTCGCTACTGGACTCTGCGCATTGAATGCAGTCTACTGTCTCACGCTTCCCCACACGCCGCCGGCCAAGCGCGATGCCCTCGCGGCGAATTCCGAACCGCAAGGCTCAGCAACTGGTAAGATTTTTAAACTTTTACGCGACCCGTCGTTTGCTCTGTTCACCGTGATTGCCTTCTTCATGCTCGTCTTTGCGACTCCCTATTACTTCCGCACAGGCGACTTTTTCAAAACCCATCTCGGCATGAATGACAAACAAATCGGGCCGGTTCAGACCATTGGTCAAGCGGCTGAAATTCTGACGATGCTCGCATTGCCGTTGGTCTACAAATTCGCCGGGCCGAAAAAGACGATTGCGTTGGGATTGCTGGCATGGACCCTGCGCTTCGTTGCGTTCTCAATCGGTTCACCCGCATGGCTCGTCGTCGGTGCTCAGTCCTTGCACGGCGCCTGTTTCGCGTTCGGAATTGCCGCGGCGATGATTTATTTCGACAGCATCTGCGACAGCGACGCGCGCGGATCGATGCAGAGCTTCCTGACGTGGATTGCGTACGGGTTCGGGATGTTCGTCGGCGGTGCGGTCGCGATGCCCTTGATGAGCAAGTACAGCCAAATCCCTGACGCCGCTAATCCCGGCCAAACGGTTTTGGACTGGCACACCTTCTGGATGATCCCAGCGGTGGGCTGCTTCATTCTGTTCGTGGTCTTCATGATCGGATTCAAAGAGCGCCCGGCCCAGAAGCGCACCGAAGCGGCGTAACATAGCGCGGCAATTTCGCGGTTCCGAACGGGACACTCGCCATGGATCGTTGCACTCCTTTCAGCCTGAACACCAGTAAGCGAGTGCTCGCGTTTATTTTCACTGCACTGCTGGCGCACACATTGTTATTCGCGGCAGACGAGCCATTCCGCATCGATTACTCGGTTGAAATTTCAAGCATCGACGATCAGCTTTTTCATGTCGTCGCGGACGTCAAAAACATACACGACACAAGCCTAGAATTCTCGCTGCCGATGTGGTCGCCAGGATGGTACACGGTCGAAAATTACGCACGAAATGTCAGCCGCTTGATTTTTAAAAGTGCAGACGGAAAACGACTGAACCACGAGCGCACACACAAACAATCGTGGCGCGTAGACACGCGGGGCCTCGCGGCGCTCACAATTGAATTCGACTATCGCGCGACGAAACTGGCGTTGAATCAAGCCAAGATTGAAAACGATTTCGCGTTCTTCACCGGCACTGAATTGTTCCTCATGGCCGAGGGGCACCGCGATGCTCCCAGCACACTCCGCCTCAAATTACCGACAGGCTGGCGTTCAATTTCAGCACTGAAAGACACCGACACGCCGCACGTTTTCACGGCCTCGAATTACGATGAATTGGTGGACGGTCCCGTGTTGATGGGCAGTTTCGACGCGCGTCAATTCACAGCGAACGGGAAGCCGCACTGGCTCGTCACGGTCCCGAAAGGAATCATCTCCGACCCTCGCGCAGCCGAAATCACAACGGGATTGGCGAAGGTCGTCAAGCCCGCCGCCGACTTATTCGGTGGAACGCCGTATGATAAATATCTCTTTTTTTATTTTCTGCGTGCATCCGAAACACGCGCGGCCGGCGGTCTGGAACACGCCAATTCGCATGTCTGTTTCTTTTCGCGCGGAGCAGGCACGTCGCAGACTGTTTTTGAGTTCATGGCCGCCCACGAATATTTCCACGTCTGGAACGCCAAGCGCATCCGCCCCGCGCAACTGTGGCCCTACGATTATTCGCGCGAAGTCGAGACGCCACTGCTTTGGGTCAGCGAAGGCTTCACGTCGTACTATGAAAACGTCACGCTCTACCGCGCGGGACTGATTTCACGGGACGAATTTTACGAAGGCACCGCAGCGTCCATCGCGCATGTCGAGGGCAATCCGGCGCGCGAATTTCTGTCGCCAGCCGAATCCTCCACATCGACGTGGCTCAACTACGACAACCACACGACATTCGAAATTTCGTATTACATAACGGGCCGCAATCTCGCCGCGCTGCTCGACATCTCGCTCCGTCACGATACGAATGGCGCGCGCGGATTGGACGATGTGATGCGAGCGTTGTACGCGAATTATTTTCAGAAAAACAAAGGCTTCGAAACGCGCGATCTGCTCGCAGAAATCAATGCGATCAGCGGGCGCGATTACGCAGACTTTTTCGCGAAGTACGTCAACGGCGTTGAACGCCCACAATACTCCGAGATTTTCAAACTCGCCGGACTAACACTGGTATTGAAGCCCCGGCGCGACGCGTTCGGAAACATGCGAACGACGCTCAGCGACGACCCCATCGCAACTGACGCGCAGAAAAAAATTCGCGACGCCTGGCTCAAGAAATAAACACTTCCAGATATGACCATGAGGATCGCCGGGGCCACTGGAAAGCGAGGGTCCCTTCACGTATCATGTTTATATGTCATTAACCACTGATTCAACACACTCCCTGGACGTGCTCGATGTCGCTGTGATCGGCGCGGGTGGCGCGGGATTTTTAGCGGCCATTGGTGCCGCACGTGCGGGTGCGAAAACCGTTCTGTTTGAACGCATGAAAACGCCCGCGAAAAAAGTCGTGATCTCGGGCGGCGGACGTTGCAACTTTTCGAACACATTGGATGCGCGAAAATTCGTGCGACTCTTCGGTGATCGAAACGCATCGAAACTCGGCAACGCGCTGCGGACGCTCTCAAATGAAGACGTGATCGAGATGCTCAAATCGCACGGCGTCGAAGGACAGCTCGAAAAGAATTACCGGCTCTACACCAAGAGCGGACGCGGCGCAGACGTTGTCGCAGCCATGAGCGCAGAATTGCAAAAATCAGGCGGCACACTCGAAACTCGCACGCGCATTTTGACCGTCAAAAAACTGTCCGACGACGCCGGTGGAGGCTTTGAACTCGCCGGGACGTTCGCGGATGTCGAAGGCGTCCGCCGCGCGAAGACGGTCGTGATTACAACCGGCGGTTTGAGTTATCCCGTGACCGGATCGACCGGCGACGGCTACACATGGGCGCGCGACTTTGGGCACAAAGTCACGTCGTTGCGTGCAGCACTTGTCGGACTGATCGCGGCTGAACAATGGACGAAGTCGCTGCAAGGACTCGCGTGGCCGGACGCGCAAGTGTCGCTCTGGCCCGGCGAGCCGATGCAAGGCAAACCGTTCTGCATCGAACGCGCTGAAATTCTGTTCACGCATTTTGGCATCTCAGGCCCAGCGATTCTGGACGCGTCGAACGCGTACGTCACGTCGGGATTGAAGCAGGCCGCGCTGACCGTCGATTTCTTTCCGGACGAAACGCGCGAGGCGCTCGACGCGCGGCTGATCGAACGCTTCAGACAATTTCCAAACCGCACCGCCGCGCGCGCGATGGACGGCTTGATGCCGGTGCGCATGTTGGAGCACTGCGAATCACAGCTCGGCGCGGACGCAACAACGTCAGTCTGTCGGCTCCCAAAAACAGCGCGAACAAAATTGCTCGACATGCTGAAAGCCACGCGACTGACGATCACGAACACACGCGGCATCGAATTCGGGGAAGTCACGGCGGGCGGAATTGAATGGGACGACATCGACGCCGCAACGTTGGAATCGAAACTTGCGCCAGGAATTTTTTTCGCGGGTGAAATACTCGACTTGGCGGGACGGTGTGGAGGCTTTAATCTACAGGCCGCATTTTCGACGGGATATTTGGCGGGGCAGGGCGCGGCGAAAAAAGCCGCCGGACATATAGGAAATTGAACGGCACAACGCCGTCACAACGAGACTCGATTATGAAAACAGTCACACTCGAACGACCCGGAACATTCACGTTAAGCGACACCGCCGCGCCGGGAGCACCCGCCACCGGTGAAGCGCTCGTGCGCGTTCGTCGCGTTGGGATCTGCGGCACCGATTTGCATGCGTATCGCGGCAAGCAACCGTTCTTCACGTTCCCGCGCATTCTGGGACATGAGCTTGGTGTTGAGGTCCTCGAAGTCAACGACCCAGCCTCGACGCTCAAGGCCGGCGATCTGTGCTGCGTCGAACCGTATTTGAATTGCGGCAAGTGCATCGCCTGTCGGCGCGGCCGGACGAATTGTTGCACGAGCTTGAAATGTTTGGGCGTTCACACCGATGGCGGGATGCGCGAAATCATCCGACTGCCTGCGCGAAAACTTCACAAGTCTGAGAAGATGACGCTCGATCAACTCGCGCTCGTCGAAACGCTCGGCATCGGAGCGCACGCAGTAGACCGCGCGAAACTTGAAGATGGAGAGACCGTGCTGGTCATCGGCGCGGGACCGATTGGGTTGTCGGTGATGCAATTCGCTCAGCTCGTTCCGAATGTCAAATTGATTGTCATGGACGTCAGCGCCGAACGTCTCGCCTTCTGCCAAAAGCAATTCCCCATCGACAAAGTAATTGCGGCTGGCAACATTGAAAAAGCGTTTGAAGAATTGAAAGCGGCGACGAACAACGATCTGCCGACCGCCGTGTTTGATGCGACGGGAAATGCAAATTCAATGATGAATGCGTTCCGATGCACGGCGCACAGCGGACGCCTCATTTTTGTCGGGCTCGTACTGGGCGACATCACGTTCAGTGACCCGGATTTTCATCGCCGCGAATTGACGCTCCTCGCCACGCGTAACGCCACGGCCAGCGACTTCAAACGCATCATCGCGCAGATCGAATCCGGCAGCGTCAACACGACACCGTGGATCACTCACCGCGCGACAACCGACACGATGATCTCGCAATTTGAAACGTGGTTGAAACCCGAAAGCGGCTGCATCAAAGCACTGGTGGAGTTCTAAATTTTTCAATTCATCTATGCGAACCTATTTTGGAAATGACTCACAGCCGCCCGAGCGCGGCGCCATCTTGGCGATTGGGACGTTCGACGGTGTGCATCGCGGGCACCAGAATGTGCTGGCCTCGCTGCGCGAGTGGGCGAGTGCGTGCGGCGCGCCGACAGGTGTCATCACGTTCCGGGACCATCCGCGCAAAACGCTCGAAGGCCGATCACCCGATTTGGTCACGACGCTCGAACACCGGCTGGTTTTGTTCGAGCGCTGCGGGCTGGATTTCACGTGGGTTCTGGATTTCACGCCGGAGTTATCGAAGCTTCAGGCGCGTGATTTTGCGCAAACCTATTTTGTTGAACGGCTCAACGCGCGCGGATTGATGATGGGATTTGATTCGCGATTTGGTTGCGACCGCGTCGGGCATGAATCGCCGGAATTGTCGCCGATCTCCGCAGAACTGGGTTTCGAAGCGCGGTGTCAGGGCGCGGTGACGTCGGCGGATGGCGGAACGATTTCGAGCACGAAGATTCGCGAAGCAATTGGCGACGGACGATTGCGCGACGCTGAAGCCATGCTGGGACGGCGCGTCTCTGTTTATGGCACGGTCGTTAAAGGCGACGCGCGCGGACGTCGGCTCGGATTTCACACGGCGAATCTCGATCTCGGTCGCGAATTCCGGCCACCGTTTGGCGTGTATGCGACGGTCGCGATGGTGGACGGAAAATCGTACGGCTCGGTGAGCAACGTGGGTTATCGTCCGACGATTGCGAAGCCGGACGTGGCGGGCGAGAAACCGGACTTACTCGTCGAGACGCATTTGTTTGATTTCGACGGCGATTTGTACGACAAGAAAATGGAAGTGTTGTTCATCGAAAAACTGCGCGACGAACGCCGCTTCCCGGATGTTCAGGCGCTGGTCGAACAGATTCAAAAGGACGAGTCAAAAGCACGCGCGATTTTGCGCGCGCAGGGGATGACGAAATAAAAGGAGGACTGCCGATGATTCGAACGATAGCGTTATTTGCAGTGCTGATGTGTTGCGCGTCGTCTTTTATAGCGACTGCTGAAGAACCGAACCCCAACCAGCCGCCGGTTCCTGTCGAATTTTATTTCTCCAAAAAAGACCCGCGACTGAGTGAGACCGAAAAGGCGCTCGCTGCGGTCGTCAAACAATTGCCGATGATTAAAATCGAGCGTGTCGCCATTGATGACAAAGCAGGTTATCAGCGGCTGGCCGACGTGGAACGAATGTTCGACATCAAAACGCCCGGCGATATGACGATGGCGTTTGGCCCTTATATTCTCGTCAACAAAGGTGCCGCGCGCGACATCGATCTATATTTTGGATCGATGATGAAGCGCTTGATCGGGCAAATGAAAGGCGACAACAGTTTCAAAGATCGCATCACGCCAAACGTCGCGTTTTATGCCGAGGCCGTTTTCGGAAAGGGCGCGACGGCGGTCATCGAGCCGGAACAAAAAGGTAATTCGATCATGCTGTACCGCGCGTTCAACGGCGGCAAACAGGCCGGCTGGATTGCCGATGCGTACGACCCGATCGGTTGTCCGATTTGCAGCAGCGCTCAATTATTCTTAGCGGCAAGTCCGACACTTCAAGTCTTGGACGTCAGCCCGATTCGTGAAATTGAAAAGTATGGAGTCAAGGCTCCGGACGCTGAAGTCGCGGCGTTTGTTGCGCAGTTCCGGGGCAAGACTCCGGCAAATCCTCCTGTGAAAGTGGATGCGGTTTCACGTGCGACGAAAACGTCACACGCGTTTTTGACGTCGGTCGCTGAGACGCTCGACGAACTCAAAAAACGAGCGAAGCCATGAACCTTTTCCGGTGCGCGGTGTGTTTCGTTCTGCTCGCCGCGCTGCCGGATGTTCTAGCCGGCGAGGTCGAACCGAAGCCGCTTTTCACGATCCTTTATACAGCTGAATCCCACTCGGCATTATTGCCGTGCGACTGTCCATTACAGCCGCTCGGCGGTGTCGCACGGCGAGCTACGTTAATCAAACGCTTTCGCGAACGAGGACCGGTGTTGCTGCTGGATGGCGGCGGTTGGGCTGCGGGCGGATTGTACGACGAAGATTCGGACGGTGAACCCGCGCGCGATGCGTTGCGCACGCAGTTGATGCGCGACGCGATGAAGGTAATGAAATACGACAGCGAGTGTTCGGAGTCGACGGCTACTAGCGACTTCACGTTGCAGGCTCAGAAAATCCGAGTCGTCCATCTCAATCAAACCAACGTAGGCGTTGCAACCGTCACAGAAAAAGATGTGCTGGTACTGGCCGTATCACGCGTGGGCGAAGAGGCGAACGAAACGCTCGCACGGACAACCAAGCCCGATCTCATCTTGAATGCCGGGCGGAAAAACTCGCAGCGCGTGGGGTGGCGTTTGGGTTCCACGACACTTGTGAACTTCGATTATCAAGCGCGCAATCTGGTCGTGATCGAAGCGTTCCCGGCGAAACCGGAGAGCGGATTACGCTACGATTTTCGAGCGCGGTTGGAACCGTTGGGTAAAGATATTCCCGACGATCCGGATATCGCCGCGCTGCTCGCTCCGCATCGTGATGCACTCAGGAAAAAGGGAAAGCGGCGGATTGAGATTGAATATTGGATGATGCCGAATTGTCCGCATTGCAAACTCGCGCGGACGGAATTGCAGCGCCTGTCGAAGGAAATGGCCGGGCGTGTCACCATTGTGCCGCATTGGCTCGTTGATGTGCGCGGCAATGAATTGACGTCGATGCACGGCGAGGATGAATTGAATGAGTCGCGCGTACAAGCGGTCATCGCGAAATATTATCCGGAGAAGATGTGGGAGTGGCTGGAGTGGCGCGCGGAGCATCGTGATGTTTGGACGGTTGGCGCTGAGAAGCTCGGGCTGCTCACGGCTCGGATCGAACAGGCTCTGAACGCAAAAGAAGGCGACACACTTTTGAAGGCCGAATACGACCTTGCAGAGCGGCGGCAGATTCGCGGGACGCCGTCGCTCGTGATCGGAAATCGACTTTACAAGGGCGAGATTGACCGCGAGCATGTGCTGGGCGCTTTGTGCGGAACTTTGGACGAACCGAAGCCTGAATGTTGTAAAGAAGCGCCTGCTTGTTTCGTCGATTTTGAATGCCGCAAGCGCGGCTATATTGCGCGTTGCGTGGATGCTGGAACACCGAAAGCGACGTGCGATGTATCGAAGCCCGCAGTCAAAATCCCGGCGACGATTCTTGTGGATCGTGACGCGCTCGCGAACAATCTGGATGTAATTCTTGAAGGGCTGCTCGGTGATTTACCGGGGCTGGATTACACACTGCTTGACGTCTCAACGCCTGAGGGAAAATCGCTCGCTGAACGGGCGAACGTCACGCGACTACCTGCGTATTTACTTGATCCCATTGCCGCGACTGAGGTCGGATATGCGGAGAGTGTTGGGCGTTACGCAAAGTTAATTTCGCTTCGTGGCGAACGCGGTGGTGAACAGAAATTGATTCAGTTGCGCGAGGACCGATTTGGAGTCGGAGCGAATCGGATTCTGGCTCGCCCACGCATCAAAGGACGCGCGGATTTGTTTGTCTCGCGTTTTGTTTCACGCAACGGAAAGCGCGGGCAAGAGGCGCTTGAGACGGCGCTAGAATGCGAGAAATCGCCTGAAGCGCGCGGACTGAAATTGGTGTTGCACGACATCGTTTATTTCAAAGAGACGAAAGAAAATGACGCGCCACAATTGGCTGCGAACAATGGCATCGCTGAGATGGAGGAAGTGGCGCGCGCGATGGCGGTGCGCGTGAGTGCTCCGGAGAAACTCAACGCGTATTTGATTGAGCGCGGGACGAATTTGAATAGCACGTATTGGGACGTACCACTCAAAAAAGTTGGGCTTGATCCGCAGCGAATTCGCGAGATGGCGGAAGTGCCTTCGGCGGAGGTGTTGCGCGCGCTGAATGACGAAGCGGCGTTGTTGAAGAGTCTTGATGCAGGCGGTGAGATTGTGTTGCTCGCGGAGAATTGCGAATTGATCAGCGTTGCTTCCCGGAATGACCTGCGGCAGATACTTGAACGCATCGCTGGGCGGAAGTGAACTGCGGAAACGGCGAACGGCTTTTTAACCGCGAATAACGCGAATCAGCGCGAATTTTCGCGAATTTTTTTTGGGGTGAGTGTGGGGACGGCGACAATCCTGTTCGGCACGGCACGTGCTACTCAACAAAGTGTTATTTTTCTGCCAT
>JBAXUS010000119.1:0-19178 GCA_037129555.1 Planctomycetota bacterium | reverse complement strand
CTACTCGTTCGCCCTCAAATCGAGACAACCGGTAGACAACCCAATTTCGTACGCTTTCTACCTTGTCGGAGAGCGCTTTTTCCAACAAGTTAAGCGCTCCTTCCCATTTGTTTTGACTCAACGCCATCACTGCTCCAGTACGGATTTCGGAGTCCTCATCTTTAAGCGCATTTTCTAAAAGTGGCAGAGCCTGTTCGGGGGAAAGTCCGTTCAGTGCCATCGTCGCACCGTGGCGAAGATTGCGATTGGGGCTACTTAATGCGGCCTTCAGCCAGGAATATTCTTTCGACCATTCCGCATCACAAAACGCAGCTTCTTTACGAACATCCACATCGGAATCGCTCAACATGTGTTTGAAGAGTGTGCGCGATTTTTCTCCACCGATTTGTGCTAATGCGTACGGGATTTTACAACGAACAGTGGCGTCTTTGTCCGCCATGAGCCGTTCCAATCCCTGCAGCGCATCCATACCGCCAATGTATCCGAACGCATGCGCGGCAGCTTTACGGACCTCCGGGTCAGGATCTGAGATCGCTTTGGAGGCAATGACTACAGCTTTCTCATCGACTATGAACATGAGCTTATCGCACGCCTTTACGCGAACGAACTTGTCTGTATTGGCAATGGCCTTGCTCAAAATAGGCAACCCCTTTTCGCGGTAGAACTGCGCCTGATCCGTGAGATTGACTCGAACTTCGCGATCCGGATCGTTCAATAGTCTTTCAATTATTGTTGATGCTTTATCTCCTCGGATACCCAGTACTGATTCCGTTAAACTTAAACGCACACTGGCGTCAGGATCGTTCACAGCCAATTCCATCAGGGTCAAAGCTCGTGGATCCTGAATGCCGTTGATCGCACTCACCACGGTTCTACGAATAGCCGTATCGTGGCTGAGGAATAGATTTTCCAATAGTGTCAAAGCTCTTTCGTTGCCGTTTTTCCCGATTTCCCCGATTGCAAAATAGACTCGACTTCGAACCGTAGCTTCATTGTCCATCAAAGCCGCTTCAAGTATGGATAGCGCTTTGTCGCCGCCAATTTCGCCTAGTGCGTTGGCAGCACTTTCTCGCAAAACGGGATCAGGGTCTGTAATGGTTAGCTGCAACTTTTCAAACAATGTCTGTTTATCTTCACGTCCAAATGCAAATGCCATATACCGACGAACGCCAGGGTCTGGATCAATTGCCATTTTCCGAAGTAATGCCAATGACTTTTCTGTTCCAATCTGTAGCAGTGATGAGGCTACCCAACTGCGATTGAGAGGGAGTGAATCGTTTTGAAGTCTTTCAAGGAATGGCAACGCCCAGTCATCAGAATTGCTCAAAGCAATCGCTGCTTCTCGGCGAACTCTATCGTTTTTGCTGGTGACGCACCGTTCCAGCAGTGCTTCCGCTCGTGGCCCTGTCAGTCGGCACAATGCTTCAATGGCTCCGTCCTTCACAAGGCCCGTACCTTCTTGGAATGTTTTTTCCAAAAAAGGCACTGCCTTTTCTTCGCCTAGCACGTGCAAATGACAAATCGCACTGTAGGAATTACGCTGCACTTCAGAAAGTAAGAGCGACTCCGACGAAGGATCGACAGCTAAAACCGCATCCCAGCGCAATCGCTCCAAACTTTTAATCGCGTCACGAACCACGTATGAGTCGGCATCCTGAGCAGCCGAGATGAGTAACGGTACGCACCGAACATCGGAAAGCAGCCCGAGACGCCACGCCGCATCTCGCCGGATTGTGGAATCCGCATGTTTGAGTTGTTGAGCAAGCTGTTCGATCTTGTTATCAGGTGCGCTTGAATAGAGCACCAAACATGAGCCGTTCTGTACTGATAGCAGTTTCAGCCCATTATTGGCAGCTACGGTTTCAACAAATGTCCTACATTCGATGGGCTTGTGAAGCATAGTGACTGGCAGAGGTTCGTAGTAAGTCTTCCCAAGTTGTAAGACCCGAATTCCTTTGGTCTTCAATTCCTCAAAAGTTTTTGACGCATAAATTTGGCGAGGCGTTACAAAAACGGGGTAGGGACGTGAAGCACTCACGCCTTGTTCGCTGGGCATCATCTCTGTGACTATCGATCCGCACGCGTTCTCGTTTGAACAGCGATGCGAAGACGTGTGACAACCCACACAGATCATCGCCATTGTGATCGTGAACACAGTAAAACGGACGACTCTGGACTCGCGCATGCCGAAATTCATACAGGCTCCAAAATTAATTTGAGCTATCGGAAATATTCTGTGAGACGGGACGCGGCGCGCTGTCCGCCGCATGCAAATGAATGCGGCAGGTTTTGGGATAAGTATTAGAAACAAATTTCCAAATACGCCCCTACAAACTCCGCCCCTTCAGCCCCATCGCTTCATCCAGCCCGAACATGATATTCATATTCTGCAGCGCTTGGCCCGACGCGCCTTTGACCAGATTGTCCAGCGATGACGCGAAGACGACTTGATTGCTCCGTTCGACCACCGTCACCGAGACGTCGCAATAATTCGTCCGAACCACGTTGCTGATCGCCACTTCTTCCGGCGTATTCAACACACGCACAAACGGCGCGGATGCGTAGAAGCTGCGCAGACACTCGAGCGCCTTCGCCGTAGTCAAGCCTGCTTTCGGGCGCGCAAACGCCGTCGTCAAAATCCCGCGATCCAGCGGCACCAGATGCGGCACAAACGTCACGACCACTGGCTTCCCGGCGACAATCGACAGCGTCTGTTCGATCTCCGGCGTATGGCGGTGGCCGCCGATGTTGTACGCGCGCATGTTGCCGTCGATGTCCGTAAACAGGTTCGACAACTTCGCATTGAACTGCCTCCCCGCGCCGCTCAATCCGGAATACGCATCGACGACAATCCCGTCGAGTTCAATCAGCCCATCTTTGACCAACGGAGACAGCGCAAGCAACGCCGACGTCACGTAACACCCTGCGTTCCCAACCAACCGCGAGGACTTGATCTGTTCCTTGTTCAACTCTGGCAAGCCGTACACCGCGTGAGCCAGCGCCTCTTTCGCGCCGTGCGGCTCTTTGTACCACTTCTCATAAACCGCCGGATCTTTGAAGCGGAATTCGCCGCCGATGTCGATGACCTTCGCTCCGCCCGCGAGTAATCCCGGGACGACCGCAAACGTCTCGCTGCCCTTCTTCGCAGCGAACACAATGTCGCTGTGCTTCGCGATCTCTTCAGGCGTGGCGCTGACCGTTTCCATGTCGATCTCGCCGCGCAACGGCGGCAGCAAATCCTGAATCTTCTTCCCGGCTGCATGATCCGAAACCAGCATCGAGATTTTGCATTGTGGATGGCCCAGCAAAGCACGAATCAAACATTCGCCGACAAGGCCCGTAGCACCAACAATGGAAACGCGAATCATGTCAAAGTGTCCTCAAAAATAGGTTATGAGCCAGCATCAACGTGACCGGATTTTATCCGCGCCCCCGCCACAATCCACCGCCAGATTCAGATTGATCTTGAATTGTCCGCCGTCCGCGTTACCGTGCCAAAATCATGTCAACCGAACTACCCCTCAAGCGCGGTCGCTGCCCCTACTGCTCGACCGAATACACATACACCAGCATCGCCGCCTTCAAAACGTTCCCGTTCTGCAGTTCACGCTGCCGTGATATCGATCTGGGCAAATGGTTCCTGGGCAACTACGCCGTCCCCGGAGCCGAAGGATCAGGTTTCGGCGACGATGACGTTGACGCCGAAATGTCGCCCGAGCGCGACGCGACGTAAGTTCCTAACTCCCCGCCAACCGCTTCATCGTCACACACAACGGACATCCTTCAACCGGATGCGCCGTCCCGACGCGATGTCGCTGCAACACGGCGCGCGAGACCTCGGCCAACTGCCGCCGCACATCCCGCCGCTTGCCTTTCACGCGCTCGATTTTCATCGAATCATACGCCGTCGTCTGATGCCGCATCCACGCGATGATCGCCGCCTCCGCGCGCTCATCGATCGGAATCCGCTCCGTCCGCGCCACCGTCCCGCTGCCCACAGGCGTCGCGTGAGCCGCAACCAACTCCGCCATCGTCAACGCCAGTTCCGAATACGCCGGAGCGAAATCCAAAAACTGCAACACCGCCAGCGCAAACTCGCCGACATACAACTCCTGCTTCTGCTCCCGCCGCCGCACATCCGCAATCCGTTTCTTCGCATACTGTGGCGTCGCGCGTTCCAATTCCAACGCCATCCGGGCATTGGCGATGCTCTCGCCCGGAGCCCACAGCCCATGCGAAAACGCCTTGTTCCGCCGCTTCTCAATCACCTGCCACGACGGCCCCGCAGCCTTCACCCGCCGCGTCATCCCAGCATCCCCCGGCGGCAAACACTCCCAGCCCACAGGCGGCGAAACAATCTTTCCTTGAGCCGTCTTAAAACTCTTCGGCGTCCCCGTCGGTGATAAAATCAAACACTCGTGCAACGTCTCGTCTCCTTATTTGATCAACGCCCGAATCCGCTCTGCACAACCGCGTCGGAAATCATCGTCGCTTAAAAAATCCTTCGGCGCCCGGTTTTGCCCTGGGGCAATCTTCGTCGCCATCAAATCCAACCACTCCAACGCCGCCTTGCCAGCTGGCGAGTCCTTCTTCTTCTCCGCCAAATTCCACAGCGTCGTCGCGAATCGGAAATCATCCGCACCTTCCCGGCAACGAACCAGCTTCATTGTTGGGATGACTTCATTCCGTCCCCAATTAATCATTGCCGTGTCCGGCTCGCGCCCGTCGAGATCGAAGAATTGCCAGCCATGCAGACACAGCACATGCCACTGCATTCGCCCTCGGACGCCCTTGCGGAATTCAGACCATTGATATGCGCCGAAACTGTAGCGGTTCGTCCCCTGATTGTAAATGTAGAGCCGCTTGCCGAGTTCCTTGGCCTTGTCGAAATCAGTCTGGTTGTGCAGATTCAACGACGACCACGCCAGCGTCTTGAAGATGTTTTGAACCTCAAGTTCGAACGGATCATTCCGCTCCCAATTCACCGAATACGATCCGCCAATATCGACGAACGGCACCGCCTCGCGATACAATTTCATCAGCTCCAATTGTGCTCGACACGCTTCCACGACGCGCGGCTCGTCGGTCATTTCGTACGCAATCGGCAACCAGTTCGCCGCCTTGGCATGCTCAGCGACAGCCGTCCACACAATCTTCAACAACTCACCCATCGACTTCCCCGTCTTCTTCTCCCAGCCATGCCCGGTCTCGCCAATCGTGTACGAATCATGCAGATTCGAAACCATTCCCGGCCCGCCGTACGCGCACAATTCCTTTGTGAATCCCACTTCGCGCGCCACCTGCATGAGCTCATCACATGCCGCGAAATCCAGCTGAGGTTTGCCGTTCGCATCCAACCCCGAGAACCGTACTCCCGGCCCGCCCGAAAACGAATTCATGCCGTTCTCTTTCAATACCGTCAGCAGATCCCGCAGCGCTTTCTTTTTATCCGCGATGCCATCCGGTACATGCACTCCAAACGGCCCCATCGCAAAATCCGGCTCGTCCAGCGTCACCGGCACCACGTCCAGCGAAATGGGCACACTCAGAGCCAGCCCATTCGCGCTCACGTTCACAGTCCCGGAATAAACGCCGTTCGCCGCATCGTTAGGCACTTTGATCGTGATCCAAAATTGCCGCGTGAAATCCTTCTCCAATTTCAAATCCGGCGTGATCGCGCGAATCGTCTCTGGCGCGATGGTGTACGCGATCGAGTTGTAGCTGCGATGCAACGCGTTGTGTACCACGCGGCATTCAACCGCGCTCGCCGGGATCGTCGCGGTACCATTTTTAAAATCAGCAGCAACCACGGATACCGGCCCGTCAAAATCTTTCGTGGGTCGAATCGCGAAACTCATCGAGACGCGTTGTCCGCGCGCAGCGACAGCCATCGGCATCTCCGGCCGTGCTAAAAAATCGCCCGACGTACAATCCACATCGAGCGGTAAATAGCCCCACGAATACCCGTTCGCATTCGGAGCCGGAGCGTTCGCCGCCACGCTCGTTTTCATGTACACAGCCCGAGACTCGAACTCCGCGCGATTGCGCGCCTCAACGTCAGCCGCGTATTTCTCGCCCTCCGCTTTCTTCGAGTCAGGATACATCACCAACGCCGCGACCCGGCTCCCCGACGGGCCGTCCGAGTGAAATTGTAATTTCAAAACCCCACCTTTAACCGTCACATCAAAACGCTTCGGCGTGAACAAAACGCCCGTATACAGATCCCAGATTGACTGCCCTGGCTTCGGTTCGACGTTCTCGAATCGATACAAATAATCCGAGACGCCATCGGCCCCGCGATCCTCGCTCCATACCGTCGCACCGTTCGACATCACCTTTCGCGACCGATGCTTCGCCTGCTCGCCGCCCCAATAGCCGCAGTCGTCATACACCAGCCACACGTGGTACAGACCGTCAGCAACATCGACACGAAATTCGTTACTCTCCATGTTGACAAAGTCTTGATACAGCCGTGTCGGGAACGTGTCATCCCGCGCCGAATTCGGACCGCCCGCAGCATTCCGCAATCCGTACTTCAACCCTTTTTGCCCATAAACCGTGTTCCACGAGACCGGCGTAAATCCCGGAAAAACCACCTGGCTCTCCGGCCCAAAATCGTATGCCAATACGCCATCCGGCCGCGACTCCTTCACCAGTCTGAACGGCGACAGATACAGCGTCCCATCCTTCTGCGTCTTCGTTTTGAATCCCAGATTGAATCGAATAATCGTCTTCGGATCGATGTTCGTTTTAATGTCGTTCCCACGGCTCCCAGCCTCGCCGCGATACAAGCCACCGACTGGAATCGAAAGCGTGTTTGCCCCGGGACTGAGAGTGAAATCGCCGTTGTAACGGTTCCAATACGACCCGCCATTTTTCGCCCGCCACGCCTCATCGCCGACGAGCACCGACACCGCCACCGGCTCAGTCGCCTCCGCAAAAATATCGATGTCCAGCGAATCAAATCCAGACCAGTCCTGTTTGTGGTACGTCGATACATAACACGTCGCCGAGACTGCCAGCGCCTGCTTCCCATTGGCCCCGTGCTCGGGCGTCAGACGTTGCGCCGCGTCTTTAAACTCCCACGCTCGCATATCCGCCGGAAGATTGAAATCCGCAATGATGCGAGTCTCCGTCGCACACGCGCACGCCCAAAATAGTGCCGCCACAATAACCAACGGTTTCAAATAAATAGTCATCAATCGATCCCCAAAAAGGAGTCGCCCACAATCTCAAAAAAATAGAAGAGGATGCCACGGAGCAGTACCCTGCTCCGTGCCTTTTGCGCGCCCGATTTTTGAATTTAAATCGCTCGAACCGATCAGTTACTGCCCGCGAATCGCCCGCACGTTATCCAATGCGCCTTCATACAACGGCGCCAACTCCGCCCGTTCCTGGCTGGTCGAAACGCTCAAATACGCTTGGACAGCCTTCCCAACGATTTCTTCAAAACTGGAAGAATTCATCATCTCACGCCGCTTATCCTGCTCCTCTTTCGGAAGCTTCATGAACCGCTCGCGCTCTTCCAACTGCCGCTGTTTGACTTCAGCAATAAACTCCCCGCGCTCCGTCGCATTCATTTTATGAAAGCGTTCGATCTGCACACGGATGCCCTTGTCCATCGTCTCAATCACTAGCCGCTTGCGGTCCGGTGCGGAGAGTTTCTGAAAATAACTCTGGGCCTGAGGACTCTGCATCAGCTCGCGCCGGTCGTTGAAATCCATTCGATTAATCTGCGCGATGGCCGTCTCGATTTTGAATTCCCCGGACTCCATCTGCGTCCGGACTTCCTCAGGCGTCAGGTCGCGCACTTTCTTCGACGTCACCCGCACCGCGATAAAACACACAAATGCAATCGCTGCTGCAATCAGCCCAGCCTTGATGTAACGCCACGTCGGATCATCCGCCGGGCGAGGTGTCGTCGAGGGTCGGGAAGGGGAGGGTGACTTGTTCATAATTCAAAAGTTTAGCCAGCGTTGGCTCCAATTCCAGCGAACGATCCGTTCGAGTATCGAAATAGGCGTACTCGCGCTCACCGGCTTTTGTCTTCTTGACCTTCACCTCGCCGGTGATGATGTGACCGCAATGCCCGCAGCGGATCAATTCGCCTGCGTAGGTCAGCTCGTGTGAGCGATAGACCTTCTCCCCCAGCATCACCTGCGTCCGACCCCATGTAGTCCGGTCGATCAGCGCTATAATGACGCCGTTTAAGCCGGCATCGGAAGTCTAAAATCCCGCACTCATTTGGAAGCTGACCGACATGGTCACCCGTGCAAATGGAACTGCGACGACCTCAAAGCCGCCCGCTTTCAGGCCAACGATCAAGCAAAGCCTTGGGGGCTTCACGCACGAGTCTCCCGACATCCGCTGGCGCGAACGCCTGCCCATTGACCCGACATTGCGTCAGAACTTGGAACAATCCGTAATGAAGGATTTTCAGAGCAGTTCACGGCACTGCCGCGCTTGATCGAAACCGCCAACGCCTTTTGGGCGCTGGATGCCAGCGCCATTAAATTCGCGAGTGAGGAGCTGTCCCATCAGGGAGTGCTCAACATGCTCTTCGCCTATTCGATGCGCGTGTGGATACTGCGTCGATGAGGATGTTCTGTCATGACGGATGGCGCCTCAGCGAACCTATCTTTTTAGGTTCTGCTATTTGGAATTTGTCTCCTGCAAATCTTTCGTGAACCGACATCAAGACGTTCGCCTTCATCTTCAATTTCACAGCCATCAACTTTGAATAGGCGTCGATATGCCACTTTGACTCTTAACTGAAATTGACTTCGGCCGATGAGCAGTTCGGTACTTGGTTCCGGTTGATAAAAAGGAGAATCCCATGTTGACTCGCACAGTGATTTTGGTTTGGGCCGTAACGATTCTGGCAGCGCAGATTCACACGCAAGAAATCCCCGCGCCGGTTGCGAAGGATGTTTCGGAACAGTCTGCGCCGGCGACTTATTTCGCCGAGCTGGCCGATGTCAAGCAGCGCTTCACTATGTACTCCGGTGCCGCCGAACTCTACCAGACCGCGATTCTGCGCGCTCAGGACCCTGCCCAGCGCCTGCACTATCAGTTGTCACTGGCCGATGTTCTGGTCTCGAAGGGTGATGCGAATTCCGCGATGCAGGTTTGGGACACAATCTCGAAATCGTCTTATCCGATGGCCGCGTCCAAAGCCAATTTCCGTCTGGCGCAGCGCCTGGTCGAAGCGGGCAAGGCGGACGAAGCGGCGCAGCGCCTCGAAGCCGTCGCGCTCAATCCGCTCTCAGGAAACTTCCGCGACGCCGCGATCAAAATTCTCGTCCCACTGCTTAAGTCCAGCGGCAAGGCAGAGGCCAAGCTGGCCGAATTCCTGCCGCGTCTGAAGCAGAACAGCCAGGACCGCTCGCTGCGCGAATTGGTGCTGGCACTTCAGTCCGACGACTTGGAAGGGCGCGTCCGAACGCTGGCTGAATTGATCAAAGAATCGCCGCGCGACATTGAATTGCAGCGCGACTACGGCAGCGCTTTGATCGCCGCCAACAAACTCGACGATGCCGTGCATGTTTACGACGCCATGCGCCACAATTATCCAAGCGAGCAGCAGTACGCCCTGCAGAACCTCGCGGTGATCTACATTCGCAAAGGTACGCCGGAAGCGGCTGAACAGGCTGTGGTCGAAAGCGGCGCGCAGATTCAGGACAGCGTGATGCGCAAGTTGTACTTCGCACGCCAGGCGCTCCAATTGAAACTGTTCGCGCTCGCTGAAAAGTATGCCCGCGAATCGTTCTCTGAGACCACCAGCGACGGCTTCAAAATCTCCGCCGAAATGGAATTGGGCGACGCACTCTTCAACCTCGGCAAGATGGAAGAAGCCCGAAAAGTGTTGAATCCGATCGCCGAGCAGGACGTTTACTCGGGCCTGAAAATCCGGGCGAAGAAGATTCTGTCCCAGATTTAAAAAACCTTCTGCGCCCGGCGAGCCTTGGCCCGCCGGGCATCTGCATTGAATTAAACGCGCCGGTTTCAAATTAAACCATCCTTGATGTAGCTGCTGCTGTCGAAACAGTGGAGCTTCTCAAAAAGTGGGCCGGTCATTCGAGTAAAGGGAGCAATCATGAGGTACTGTCTTTTAGTGTTCAGCGTGTTGCTTGTGGGCTCAATGGCCGCAGGCGAGAATTTGGGAGGTGCGTTTCGTGAGACACCGCCGCCCGGAAGCACCGTCACCCGCACTCCAATCGGTCGCAAAGGCGCGGACGGCGGAGGCAGTGCAACCAGCAGCGATCTGACGTCGCAGATGCCCCCGGTCATGAACCAGGGTGGCATTAACAGTTGCGTCTCCTGCGCCGTCGGGTACGCGGAAAAGTCGTTTCTCGAAGCCTTGTCCAGCACCACTTTCTGCCCCAATTACCTTTACAATCAGATCAACGGCGGAGTGGACACCGGCTCCTACGTCACGGACAATTACTACGTGCTGGCCATGCGCGGTATCACGAAGTCAAGCGATCAGACCTATGACGCCACGCCTTCGCATGCAACCAACTGGCCCACGCAGACGCAGTGCGAACTCGCTGCCAGTTTCCGCAACGTGACGCCCAGTTCGTTTTCATCCTCCACGACCATCGCCGCGTTGGATTTCACCTCTGTTAAGACACAGCTCGCCTCCGGCCCTGTCATCCTGGGGCTGATGAATTTCCCATCCTTCGCAAGCTTGCACGCCACTGCTGGTGAAGATGTGTATTTCTACCCGCCGACTTCCGGCAGCGTCTCCAGCTGGCATTGCATCACCATCATCGGATTTGATGACTCGAAGACGTTCACGAACAGCGGTCTGACGCCGGGCGCTTTCAAGATCCAAAACTCATGGGGCACCACCTGGGGCACTGCGGGTTACGCGTGGATTCCGTATCAGTCCATCATCGACCGCCCCGACGCGTTCTGGGGCGCTTACTATTATGGTGCCAGCAAAGCGAACACGTACGTGCCGGTCCAGGAAGCCATGGTTCGCGTCTCCCACGCCAAGCGCGGTCGCATTGCGATCACGATCGGCGTCGGTTCGACCAGCACGCCGGATTGGTCGATGACGTATTACTCCAACAACATGACGGTGACCTCTTCGGGCAACTTGAACGACGAAACGCACGCCGACATTTCCACCACGTTGGATGTTACTGAAGGTGCTGCCGTCACGAACTGCTGGCCGCCCAGCGCTGCCAAACCGTGGTGGGTCAAAGTCACCGACAGCAAGACCGACACGACCACTGGCACGATCACCCAATTCACACTCATCGATCTCGCCAATTCGAATACTCTCTATCCGACGATTTCGCCGCTGCCCGTCGCCATTCCCGACAACGGTTCGGCCTACGCGTTCGTCAGCCCGCCGACGACGCTCGTCTACGTCACGCAGCCCGCTGATTCCGCTTCCGGCGTCATTATTCCGGGCGCGAGCACTGGCGGTATCAAAGTCAAAATCACCGACGGCACCAACACGATTGTCAACTCCAACGCGTCCGTCACGCTCGCCGTCAAAGGCGGAACGGCTGCGTTACGCGGCACGACAACAGTCGCAGCGGTGAACGGTATCGCGACCTTCTCCGACCTGATCATCGACAAATCCGGCACGGGTTATATTCTGACCGCGACCTGCGACGCTCTGTCCGCCCTGGACAGCTCGACGTTCGCGATTGCAGCCGGTGCGCCGAAGACATTGGCCTTCGCGCAGAATCCGGTGAACATGAAGACCAGTGACACGCTGGATGTCATCGTCAACGTTCTCGACACCGCCGGAAATATTGTGACGGGTTCCACCGCGACGGTCACGATTTCGATTGGCCAGAATCCCTCCACAGGTACACTCTCCGGTACGGTTGCCGCCGCGGCAGTTGCGGGCGTCTCCGAAGTCACGGGTGGCCAGATCAATCGCCCCGGCGACGGTTACACCCTGGTCGCGAAGATTCTCGGTACCACTCCGCTCGTGACCGGAACCAGCCTGCCCTTTTCGGTCACGCCGGGCGACCCGACGCAGCTCGTCTATTTGAACCAGCCGGTCAGCACGCCAGCTGGAAAAACCATGCCCAAGATTCGCGTGGCCATTGAAGATGCCTTCAACAACATCTGCACGTCCCTGACGGACAACGTCACGTTGACCTTCGGAACGGATCCGACATCCGGCACAGCCGTGTTGAGCGGCGGGACGGCAACCGCTGCCGTGGCCGGTATCGCCACGTTCAGCGCCGTCAGTATCGACATCGTCGCGACGGGCTACACGCTCTCCGCCGATACAGCCACACCCCTCACGAAGGTCAGCTCCGCGTTCAGCGCCACGGCCGGACTCGCCACGCAGCTCAAGTTCAAAGTTCAGCCTTCGAACGCTGTCGCCGGAGTCGCCAACAGCCCGGCAGTGCAGGTCGAAATCGATGATGCCAACGGCGTGATTCAGACCACATCGACCGCGTCAGTGACCTTGGCCCTGCAGGTGAACACCACTGGCGGTGTCATCAGCGGCACAACGACGGTCGCCGCTGTGGCTGGCATCGCAACCTTCAGCAATTTGAAGGTCAACAAAGTCGGCACCGGCTACACCTTGATCGCGACGGCTTCGGGCCTCGACGCCGAAATCAGCAGCGCGTTCAACATCACGGAATCCGCCGTGACCGGCATCACCTTCGTCTCGCAGCCGAAGAACATCACGGGCGGCGCGACACTCCCTGACTTCGCGGTTCAATACTCCGACGCGTTTGGAAACGCCGTGACGGCAACCTCCGCCACCAACGTCGTTCTGAGCATCGTCACACCGACCGTGGGCACATTGACCGGCACGAAGACCGTGGCAACGTCCAGCGGCGTCGCGACGTTCTCAGGACTCTCGATCGACAAAGCCGGAACGTACACGCTGAAAGCCGTCTCGGGTTCGTACACGGCCAACAGCGCCAGTTTCGCTGTGACAGTTGGCGCGCCCGCTGGCTATGTCTTCTCGGGCATGCCCACAACGCAGACTGCGGGAATTTCGCTCGGATCCGTCAAGGTCTCCATCGTCGATGCCGGCAACAATCTCGTCACGACCGCGACCAGCCAGGTCACACTGGCCATCGGCAACGACGCGAGCGCGGGCACGAACGCGGTTCTTAGTGGCGTCAGCGTCGCACAGGCAGTGGCCGGAGCGGCGACATTCAGCAACCTCTCCATTGACAAGCCCGGCACGGGCTACACGCTGAGTGCCAGTGGCAACCTCACCACGAAGGCCAGCTCCGCGTTTAACATTACGGTGGGACCGGCGTCGAAATTGGTCTTCACGACCCAACCCGTCACGTCCCTAGGCGGCGCAACGCTCACTCCCGTCGTCAAGATTCAAGACGCCGGTGGCAACACGATTTCATCCGCGACCACAGCGGTCACGTTGAAGATCGGGACCAACCCGTCGAATCTCGGCACGTTGGCGGGCACACTCACCATGTCAGCCGTCGCAGGCGTCGCGGACTTCAGCTCCAAGACGGTTCGCATCAACCAAGCGGGCAGCGGCTACACGCTGATCGCGTCGGCGACAGGCTTGCCGAACGTCACCAGCACTGCGTTCAACATCACCATCGGCAGCCCGACAGCTTTGGCGTTCACCGCACCGCCGTCCAATACGGTCGCAGGAAACACGTTCAGCCCCGTCGTGGTCGGCGTCGTCGATGCCGCCAACAACGTCATCGCCGACGGTACGCAGGATGCAGTCGCCACCACGCTGACCCTCGTCCCGGATCCGGGAGCGAGTTCAGCAGCGCTTCAGAACGCCGCGTTGACCGCGACCGTTGCGGGCAAAGCGACGTTCAGCACCTTGTCCGAAACGACCGCTTACTCGGCGTTCGTCATGCACGCGTCGGCCAGCAGCCTGACGGATGCCGTCAGCCCGGCGTTCGCTGTGATTCCGCGCGCGCCGGACCATCTCGGGTTCCTCCAGCAGCCGGCCAACGTTGTTTCAAACTCCGCTGTCACAGCCAAGGTCGCGATTGCGGATCAGTACGGCAACATCTGCACCAGCTCGAGCGCCCCGATCTCCGTGATCCTCGGTGCGAACACGCCGGGTGGCACACTGACCGGAACAACCACGATCCCAGCCGTTGCAGGTGTCGCGAACTTCACCAGCCTGGCCATCAATAAAGTCGGCACGGGTTACACGCTCTTGAGCAGCATGGCCGGTCTGAACTACATCGAGAGCAATACCTTCAATGTCACGGCCTCGACGCAAACCAACAAGATCGCGAAGGTCGTCTTCGCGACGCCGATCGCCGATGTGGCTGCGAAAGTCGCAATCCCTGACTTCACCGTGCAATTGCAAGACGCGATCGGTAATGTCGTCAACGTCGACGGTGCCTCGGTCGCGCTGGCTTTGACCACGCCCAACGGCGCGGTGTTGACGGTCACGTCACCCGCGACGACGACAGCCGGCGTGGCGACCTTCTCGGCCACCTCAATCGACAAGCTGGGCAGCTACTCGTTGAAAGCAACATACTTGACGCTGACCGGCAGCAGCACCACCTTTAATGTCGTCCCGGGAACGCCGACGCAATTGCTCTACACGGCCCAACCGGCGGCAGGCACGAAGTTGGTTGCGGGTGCGAACCTGAGCGGGCTGACTCTGACGCTCAAGGATGCTAACAACAACGTCTGCACAAACGCGACGGGTGCTGTGAGCATCGACTTCAAGACCGGCTGCGACAACGGTGCGACCTTGCTGGGCACGAAGTCCATCAATGTCGTCAGTGGCGTGGCGATCTTCCCCGACCTGCACATCAATGTCGCCGCGCTCGGGTATAAGTTCACCGCCTCCTACGGTGCGCTGACGCCTGTCTCCACTACCAACGCGTTCGATGTGGTGCCTGCAGTGGCGTCGTCCCTCGTCTTCACCACACCGCCGAGCGCGTCGTACACGGCGGATCAAACCATTGCGCCGGTGGTCACGGCGTACGACACGTACGGCAACACCGCGACGCAATTGACCACCAGCATCGCGTTGACCATCGGTTCCAACCCCGGCGCTGGCAAGGGTGTCTTGAGTGGCACGGCCACCAAGACGCCCGTCGCCGGTGTCGCGACCTTCACTGGCTTGAAGATCGACAAAGCCGGAACGGGTTACACGTTGGTCGCGACGAGCGGCAACATCAGCGTCGTCAGCAGCGCATTCGACATCACCATCGGCGCTGCGGCGAAGCTTGGCTTCACAGTGCAACCCGCGGCAGCCGTGTCCGGTGCGACACTCGCCGACTTCGTCGTCGCCGTCCAGGACGCCAGCGGTAACACGATCACGACCGACAGCACGAGTTCCATCGCCGTTGTGATCTCGGGCAGTTCTCCGCCGAGCATAACGGGCACCACAACGGTCACCGCCGCTTCCGGCCTCGCCACACTGACAGGCTTGTCCATCACCACGGCGGGAACGTTTACACTGACTGCATCCGCATCGGGCTTGACCAGCGCGGTCAGTGCGTCGGTAGTCATGAGCGTGGGAGCTCCCACCCACATGGCCTTCTCTCCGGCCCCGGCGACGAAAGCCGCAGGCTTGACGATGGACGCCGTGAAGGTGCAAATCCTCGACGCAAACAACAACGTCGTGCCTGCGACCACTTCCATCACGGTCGCCATCGGCCAGAACACAACCGGTGGTGTGCTGGCTGGCACAACCAGCACAGCAGCGGCAGCAGGAATCGCGACGTTCGGCAACTTGTCGATCAAAGTGGCCGGCACCTACTCGCTGGTCGCCACTGCGCCCGGCTTGCCCTCAGTCGAGAGCAACACGTTCGTGATCACCATCGGCGCGCCGACGCAACTGGTCTTCCTCAGCCAGCCGTCAGTGACGGGAACGGCGCTCTCCTCCGTACAGGTGGCGTTGGAAGACGCCAGCGGCAACGTGACGACGGCGACCGACAACATCGTCATGTCCCTGGTCGGCACGGGTACGCCGACTCTGGGTGGAACCAAGACCGTGGCGATGATTGCCGGCACGGCAACGTTCAGCGATCTCACAGTCGTCACTGCTGGCAGCTACACGCTGAAAGCCACGTACGTCAAACTGACCACGACGCTCACCGTTTCGAGCACCGGGTTCTCAGTCGCGCCCGGAGCCTTCAGTGTCCTGTCCTTCACGGCACAACCGACGGCAGGCACGAAGTTCGCTGCCGGTGCGGCCCTGACCTCCGTCACGGTCACGGCGAAGGACGCGAACGGCAACGTCATCCCGACCCCAATCGGTGTCACGCTAGCCATCAAGTCCGGCTCAGGTGCGAACGGCGCGACGCTGAGTGGCACGCTGAGCGCGGTCACGGTTAATGGCGTGGCGACCTTCTCACCGCTGTCGATCGATAAGGTCTCTGCGACGTACAAACTGCAGGCGACCTCGGGTGCCGTCACCTCCTCGGACAGCAACGTGTTCGAGATCATCCCGGGTGCGGCGACAGCGCTGGCCTTCACGGTGCCACCGGTCGACACGGTCATCGGCAGCGCGATCTCGCCGGCGGTCAAAGTCACGATCACGGACACGTTCGGCAACGTCGTGACGAACACCAACACGGCCGTCTCGATCGTCCTGAACGCGAATCCAGGTGCAGCCTCCATCACGGGCGGCAGCGCGATTCCGACTCTCGGCGTGGCCACCTTCAGCACCTTGAAGGTCACCAAAACGGGCGTCGGTTACACGCTGAAAGCCATGGCCGGAACGCTCTCGGTCATCAGCGCTCCGTTCAACAGCAACCTGGTCAACGGCGGCGGTACGGGCAACGACACCACGCCTCCGACGATCACCAGCAACCTCACGCTGTCGGCCTCGAAGAACGTGCCCTTCAGCACACAGGTTACTGCTTCGGGTGCTCAGCCGATGACGTTCACCTTGTCGAACCTGCCTTCGACGTTGGGCCTCTCCTTCGGAACCGATACGCTCTCGGGCGTCCCGGCGGTGACGGGACAAGTCCTGATGACGTTGACAGCGACCAACAAGAACGGCAGCGATACGCGCGTGGTGGTGCTCAACGTCGGCAACACCGATGGCAGCCTCACCCCGGCACCGACGATCCTGTCCTTGCCGAGCATGCTCCCGCCGCAGGTCCAGGGCAGTTCAGTCGCGTTCGCCGCGTCCGCCAGCGACAGCGCCAGCAGCCTGATCTCCTACTCCTGGAACTTCGGCGACGGCACCAGCGCGAACGGCAGCAGCGTCAACCACATCTTCGCCGCGGCGGGCATCTACACCGCGACGTTGACTGTCTCCAACGGCATGAACAGCGCCAGCCAGCAAGTGACGGTCACCATCACGACCAAGTCGGCGGTCCTGACGGTGAACAGCTTCGCCCTCGCCCTGAACTTCGCCAAGCCCGGCTCGGACTCGTTGAAAGTTGCGATGACCTGCACTCTTCCGACCGGCATCTCCGCGATGAGCCAGAACGTCTCGGTCACCGTCGGAAGCTGCTCGAAGGTCTTCACCCTGTCGGCAACAGGAGCCGGAAAACTCCCCGGCGCTTCGCTGGCGGTCTCTGAAAAGAGCCATCCCGCGCAGTTCGTCCTGACGTTGTCAAAGCAGTCGCTCGCCGCCTGCTTCAGCGAGTTCCCGAACGCGAACGTCACCGGCGTCAGCCAGCAACTCCCGGTGGTGGTCACGATCGGAAACTCGACGATCCTCGCCACAGAAATCACCGTGACCTACAATGCCAAAGCCGGAAAGTCCGGCGTAGCCAAGTAAGTCACCAAGCCATCCTAATATGGACGAAACGCGAGGACGGCTAACCCCGTCCTCGCGTCTTTTTTACCCCGTCCACTTCGAACCCTCTTCCCAATCCCATTCCCCAACAATATCCTTGTGCTCTCATCCCGTGGAGCGGGACGCCGTTCCCGCTCACCCCACGCAATTCGCAACTCATTTCCGTTCGCGGGTGGCGCCGTTAATCTATGAACACAACAAACATGTTGATAACATTTTGTGCGTCTCGGGCACCCCTACCAGCGCCGATCTCGCAAAAAATTTTGGTCTTTCAATCCGCCCCGTTCAACGTCAGGGCGAGGAAAATTGGCGTCCCGAAAATCAATGTGGCGTTGCGAGTTCAGCACTGTTACGAGTACTTACCAGAGCCACTCGCCGAGTCACTCAAGACAAACTGCTCGTAAGCACGAACCCATTTGTTCGCTCACTTCCCACCCAAACACCAGAGATATTTTCGCGACCGGATATAAATCCGTCCATCGCCCAGCGCGGGCGTCGAATCCGATCCGTCACCCAGTTTGCAGTTGGCAATCTCGCGATACGCGCGTTCCGCTGCGACGATCACCATCGTCCCGTCGCGCCAGTATGTAATCAACGAATTGTCCGGGGTGCTCTTGCAACATGACCAATTGGCGGATGTCTTCATCAACCTCGCGCTGCCCGTGCAGGCTGCTGAATCCAGAAGCACATCCGTCGTCTTCAGCGGCGATGAAATGTAGGTTGAAATCCAGTCGTTCGCCAAATTCTCGTACTCGCGGAACTACCGTCTGTTCTGCCAAAACGCCATACGGACATTGACTCATCACGTACAGGTCTAATTTCACTCGTTGTTGAGTCTTAAATTTCTCTAAAACGAACGCCCGCAAGGGACTCGTGCCCACCTCAGTTGCGGACTGTACAGCTGCCGAAACTTTGATTGCACCGCCACCACATGCCATGCAAGCGCCGATTTTCCTTGTTGCGTTTTCGTCATCTACCGGAGAATCGTCGCCGACGGAAATGGTTCGTACGCTGACAGGGCCAGCGGTATTCAATGCGTCATGACTTGTAGTTGACGGATACTCTCTTTTCCCCGCCGTGTTCAAATTTGCGACAAGAAGCGAGGCGCTCAGGACTAAAAGCAGAAATGCTAATAACGGACGGCGTGTTTAGTTCAAGTTTGCATTCTCCATATGAGAACCATAAAGTACGGCTTACTTCCGAAAAATCAGGCGTATTGAGATTAAAAAGCGCTTATATGGAGGGCGTTTTTTTGTGAGCGGTCGAGGATTACGTCTACGGAGAGGCCGCGTTTGTGGGCATCAACGATAGCTTTTGAGATTCGCGGATCTGTGAGGTAGTAGGCGAGGATTCGGACGCTTGTTTTGGCGTTGTCGAGGGCTTTTACGATGGCGCTTGTGCAGGCGTCTCACCGACCAGCGCAGCGTCGATACCGCTCAACACATTGTGGCCGCGACAACTCAGGAGAAAC
>JBAXUS010000118.1:0-19215 GCA_037129555.1 Planctomycetota bacterium | reverse complement strand
CCTTGAGGGAGAGGGCCGACGAGCCTACTGTTCGGCTCGCGGGGTGAGGGGTAACCGTTGATTAATCCCAACGTGCTGACTTTTAAAACACCCTCTTAAAGAGCGTGTTCAAGAAGTGCCGGTTTGCGCCCTCTTTCATTTTTCTTTCCGTCCTCTGCTGTTCCTCTGTGCCCTCGGTGTCCTCTGTGGTAAAATTTCGCTTTTCGGTTCGAATGAAGTTTAATTGCCTTGAACGCGCCTCCGATTTTGCATAATATAGGCGCTGACCAATTTATTTCCGGGGAACATTTTTTCGATGGCTGAAGCGACCCAAGACGACTCGAATTCCACCCGCTCCGAAACGCGGCGTGTGCAGACCGAATCCCAGTTTCGCAAGTGCAACGCGTGTGGCGAAACGTTGTTCATTAAAGAATTGCAGAAGGCTCTCGATGTCTGCAAAGTCTGCGGCTACCACTTTCAGATCAGCGCTCATAAACGCATTTCGGTGCTTCTGGACCCCGGCACATTCAACGAGTTGTTCAACGACATCGAAGCCGAAGATCCGCTCCAATTCAAGGGTCGCCGCAGCTACCTCGAACGCATCAAGGAAGCGCAGAACAAGACGGGCTTGAAGGACGCGGTCGTCTGTGGCGAAGGCAAAATTCAAGATCGTGACGTCGTCGTTGCCGTGATGGATTTCCAATTCATCGGCGGCTCGATGGGTTCGGTGGTCGGCGAAAAAATCACGCGCGCAATCGAACTCGCGACGGATACGAAACGTCCCGTCATCATCGTCTGCTGCTCGGGCGGCGCGCGCATGGATGAAGGCGCGTTCTCGCTGATGCAGATGGCCAAAACCTCCGCCGCACTCTTCCGACACGATCAAGCCGGGCTGCTGTGCGTGACGCTGTTGACGCACCCGACACTGGCTGGCGTCTCGGCGAGCTTCGCATTTCTCGGCGACATCATCATCGCCGAACCGAAAGCGATGATCGGCTTCACGGGCGCACGCGTCATCGAACAGACGATCAAGAAAAAGTTGCCCGAAGGCTTCCAGGAGTCCGAATTCCTCATGGAACACGGGCAGATTGATATGGTCGTCGAACGAAAAAATCTGCGCGACATCTTGGCGAAAGCCGTATTGTTCACGTTGCCGCAGGAGATTCCAGTGGAGCGCGATCCGGCCGAACATGAGGTCAAAAAACTCGAACCTCTCATCAAGCCTCCGCAAAAAAAAACGGTCTTGAACAGAGCTAAAAAGTCCGCGCCTAATAAGAAGCTCACGGTTAAATCGAAGCCAGTCGTGAAGTCCAAGACAAAGGTCGCTCCGAAAAAATCAGTGCCCAAGAAGCCCGTGCCGAAAGCCGCTTCTAAAAAGGGCGCGAAGAAAGTGGCATCGAAAAAGTAGTCCAGAGACGCGACGAACGCGGGTCCATTTTGCAGTCTAACGGCGGGCGGCTTATGCAGATAATCAGAGTCGGAAAAGATCTGATCTTCGACCTGAATCGAGAGGATTTGACGCAGACCAGCCAGACGCTGACGATTGTGGAGAACGTGATCAAAGAAGACGGCGCGTTGCGGGTCGTGGCAAATCTGGAGTCGATCACTTCAATATACAGTGTTCAAATCGGCACACTGGTCGCCATGCACGTGCTCGCGTACGAGAACATCGCGGTGATGAAATTGGCCAACGTGAACGAGCATGTAAAAAACCAATTGCGTCTCGTCGGCCTCGACAAGATCATGGAAATTCATCACGGAGTCCACACGGCGCTCGAGAGTTTCGGCCCGCCGAAATAACCGGTACGAACGATAAAGGAATGTCAATGATCGACGCTGAGGTTCTCAAAGTCCTGGCCTGTCCTTACTGCGTGACACGCCCGCTGAATTCCAAGTCCACTCTAGCCGGCGGTAGTCTCGCATTACGAGGCCCAGCCGACGCCCCGACAGGCTTGCACTGCACCGACTGCAATCGCACCTACCCCCTCGACAAAGACGGCATCCCTCATCTGCTCATCGACAGCGCGACGGTTGAAAAAAAGGCGTAACGAAGGTTGCATCGCGAAATGTAAAGTTGCAGTTTTGATTTAACAGTCAAACTTAAAGGTGCCGATTCACATGGGTCTTGATGTATACGTGATGCCTTTGTGGAAATTCAAGATCGGTGACTATGTATCACCAATGCGACGACACTTTGGAAACCGTGTCAAAACAATCGGCTACACAAGTACTGGTGAGGTTCAAATCACAGGCACTCAGAGTCCTAAAACGGGTTTAATCGATCAATGGAAAGCCAAATGGGCGGTTCGATCAATTCGCAAAGAAGTCGAGTTTGCAAATGACCTGACTATCAATTGGAACGATAATGGTGACTGCGTTTATGCCGAGCAATTTCACGGATCGCGGGAGTTGAAACTGTTTGCGAGATGGTTGAATTGCCGCGACCAGTTACCAGAGTTTAGTCCACCTGAAAATGGTAATTATGATAACCATCCCGCAGCAAATTTAAAACCCAGCAAGCCTTATTTGTGTCCTCAATTAATAAAGCATGATTGTTGGGCCGGTTATTTACTTCCGAATGAATTTGAGGCTGTGACTCAAGTCGAACCGTATATGATGGCGGGTAAGTTTTTAACCACACGATCTGTCGGTTCGAGTGTGCGGGTGTGGAAAGAACTGGCGATTATTCAGGAACATTTTCAGGTGCCGGATGATTATGCAGGGGGCCATCCGTTGAATTTGATTTTCAATGCGCACCAGCAGATGAAAACGGTCACGGAATTAAGTATCCGACATCAGTTGCCAGTGATATTCTTTGGGTAATAAAATTAATAACCATAAGCGATTTCATAAGCACACAGTCAACTTGCCATGGTAGTGATACACCAAGAATCCTGATACGATCCAGTACATTAATGCTTCGCCTTCAACCCCGGCGGCAACTGCAATCCACCCGCTTCCAAATACGCAAGCAAATCAAGTATCTCCTCCTTCGTCAATACATTCAACATCCCAACCGGCATCGCCGAAATTGTCGAGAACGTTCGCTTCGAAATATCCGCTTTGGGAACGACCGTCACCTTCTCCGGCTGCAATGGACTCGTCCGCAGATACACATCGGTCGCGGTCTCTTTTTCAATCGTCCCAACAAGCACTTCGCCGTTCGTCTTTTTGATCTGCACCGCCCGGAAATTTTCGTTGATCTCAAGAGACGGTTCGACGATCTGGATCAGCAGTTTTTCACCTTTATATTTCTCAGAGACCTTCGTCAAATCCGGTCCCGTCATGCCGCCATGATGATCGACCGTGTGGCACAGCATGCACTTCGCCGCAGCGAACGCTTTCATGCCGCGAATCAATGAGCGCTCGCCTAAATTGCCGAGGTCGTTTTTGAAATCTGCAACGGTCCATTCCTTGACGACCTCGCGCACTTTTCGCGTCGCCAATACTTTATCCACATCCTTCAGATCGTTGACGACTACCATCTCGCCAGCCATCGCGATCCAATGTCCGGGAAACGTGCAGATATAAGGGTAAACGCCCGTTTCCTTCGGTGCCGAAAAACGCAGCACGTGGACCTTCGTCTTGTGTCCCGGTCCAAGCATCGGTGTCGCCTGGACGATCAAGTTCGCTTTGTCAGCCGGGACGAAATCTGAATTCGCGTTGCGCGGATCCTTTGCCATTTCGTTCGCTGCCATCCCGACTTCATCCATCGCGTCCGGCTTCACGATCACCAGATTGTGGTCGTTCGCGTCAGGATTGACGAAGACCAGTTTTACTGGTTGCCCTGCCAACACAACGACACGCGTTTGAGCGAACCGCATCTGCTCCGGAACACATTCGATGCGCACCGTTGTGACGTTCTTCTGCTTGTCAAATTTGTCTTGCGCCGCTGTGGCTTTCGGTTCGGCGAATTCGCTGGGCTGCTTCGCCGCTTGCAAAATCCGACCGAGTTCCGCGTACTTCGGTTTGCCTTCCCAAATTTTTCGCAACGCTTCGGACTGCAACGCACAATTAAACGCGTACGCCAAATGCCCGTCGCGCGGTCGCTTCAGAATATCCAGCATCGCATCCAGAGCGTCCTGCGTCCCGATGTACGTCGCCGCAATTGCAGCTTCCATCCGCACAATTGCGTTGTCATCGTTCGCCGCTTTTTGAAGCAGACTGATCGCGTCTGGAAACGCAACGAATGTGTAGCGCAACTGCTGCGTCGCCGCAGCCCGAGCATGGTGCTCGTCACACGCGAGTAAGTCGCGCATGATGTCAATTTTAAGCGCATCAATCGCGCGAGAAACCCACAGCCCTTCAAGCTGATGATGCCGAAATCGCGCGTCTTTGGGGTCCAACGTTTTGAGCCACGCATCAAGCCCGGAGCGAACGTCACTCACGTCGCGCTCACGCAATTCGCGCCGCGCACGATAGCGATGAGCGGACTCCGGGCGCTTCAGAATCTCGAACAATTCAGGTATTGTCGCGCCGGCAATTTTCGGAGGTTCTTGCAGCGGCAATCCCTTCGCCGTGATGCGCCAAATGCGTCCCGACGAATGATCGCGCCGTTCATCGCGCAGCGAATACTGAGCGTGGCCTTTGACCGGGTTGTACCAATCGCAGATGAACATGTCCCCGCGCGGACCGAATTTCAGATCGACCGGAATGAAATTCAAATCCGTCGAGAACAATAAGTCGCTGACATACTCTTCGTCGTAGCCAAACGGCTGCTCGTTCCATTTGTGAATCTCGACGCGATTCGTCGGCTTGTAACGGTTCTTGATGAAGCAACCTTGAAGCTCAGGTGGGAACGCTTTTGTATCCACGAACTCCTGCCCGCACGTCCCGGAATAGGCCCGCAACTTTCCGACCCCATCAAATTGTTGCGGATACGGCGGGTTCGTCGCGTGAAAGGCTTCCGCATAAATCGGGTGACTCGCGACATGCTGACCCCAATCATCAAACGTCACGCCCCACGGATTTGTGCTGGGATAACTTCCGAAACTGAGCAACCGTTGTGTACGCGGCTGAAAGCGGAACCATCCGCTATTCTGCATGCGCACCGGCCCATAAGGAGTCTCGACCTGCGAATGATGAAAGATCGATTCGCGCATGATCAAGTCGCCATCCGGCGTCCACATGAAATCGTGAATCGCATGATGCGAATCTTCGGTTCCAAAACCGCTCATCACTATTTTTCGTAGATCCGCTTTGCCGTCGCCGTTCGTGTCTTTGAGAAAAAGAAGGTTCGGAAGATCGGCGACATACACGCCACCATCGCCGAATTCAAACGCCAACGGGTCGTACAATTTGTCTGCGAAAACCGTGAGCGAGTCCGCCTTGCCGTCGCCGTCAGTATCTTCCAAAATCACGATCTTATCGTTCGGTTCGTGCCCCGGATAGACGTGCGGATACGTCGTCGAACAACTGACCCACAACCGTCCGCGAGAATCCCAGCGCATTTGAATCGGGTTCGCCAATTCCGGGAACTCTTGCTCGCTCGCGAATAAATTCACTTCGAAGCGCGGATCCATTTTAAAGCATGCCTTCTCCTCCGCTGGAGTCTTCCACGTATTCACGGCGCGATTCATCAACGGGCTCGGCATCGGCGGAACGTTCGAATCATCTATCTTCGCCGCGACTGTTTTTCCTTGAGCGAGGTCTTGAATGCGCTGGTCGCGGTTTGCCACCATCACATCAAAATTGCGCATCGCCGGGAGGAAGTCAAGATACCCATACATGACGTTCCGATCACCCGTGTAATAGAAAGTATTGAGCGGTCTATAGCGCCAAAAATACTGCTTGTCTTTTTCGACAACCGCCGCGCGAACGTCTGCTTTCGGTTCGGGCGCAGGCTCATTGAAGAGTCCGCTGAAAAGAGTCTTCGCAAATAGCGCATATCCCGCATCTTCCAAATGAATCCCATTGCCCGTCAGATGATTGCCCGCCGAATTCATCGACGGAAGCATCGGCGTGAATACATCGACGAAGCCAATTTTCTGCTCCGCCGCAACGGTGCGCATCGCCTCAACATAAATCTTGATCCGAGCATTATTCAAATCCGCCGCTGGGACGCGTTCAAGGTTCTCGCTCGGAATCGGTGAGACCAGCACGATCTGTGGAGCCTGCTTGCCATTGTACGCTTTCGATTTCATCTCAATGAGATACGTTGACAGCCCCGCACGGAATGCGGACAGCCCAGCCTCGCCCGCGAACGATTCGTTAAATCCGAACGCCGCAAAAATCACATCGACTTTTTCGTGCGTCAGATGCTGCTGGATCGAAGCAAAATTTGCCGGGCGCGGTTGAAGATCGAACGTGTCCGCAGCCCACGCCAGATTCCGAAAAACCAATCCCTGCCCAGCAGACCGCTGCTGAATCAACGTCTCAAGATATCCGTACTGTTGCTCGCGTTCGAAAAGCGTGTTCCCGATCAGCGCGACGCGCGCACCTTTCTTTAGCTGTAATGGCAAAGCGGTTTCGATGGGTACGGCAGCTTGCGGCACTGCAGCCGTCTTCGCAAACATCCCGAACTTCTTCAAATCGTTCGGATCCGAATCGGCTTTGGGCGTACCTGCTTGTGCGGATCCGAGAAGCATGAGTCCTATTATCCAGACACTTGCGACGACATGATGTTCGGTTCTTGTAGGTACGGTCAGCATGATTCGATTCTCAGAGTGGCGGAACGCGAGTATATGAACGGCACGAGGCGGACTCTCTACGTTGAGGCGTCCGGTATATTTCTGTCAGACTAACCTACACCAAAATAGCACAATGATACGCATCCCGAATCGAATTAAAGACTCGCGACTTTTTAAGAACAGTCGGCAGCACTCTGCAACGACAGGTGTATACAACGACGGCAGCCGTTTGACGTAGAACCTGATGATCGAACAATTTGAAAAAGTCCCGCACGAGATTCTTTATGGAACCGATCAATAAACACCTGATGTCTCGCCGCTCGATGCTGCGCTCTGCCGGCGTGGCCATCGCACTTCCGCTGCTGGAAGCGATGTTGCCGCGTGGGTTGCGCGCGGATGAAAAAGCGAAGGCGATGGCTCCGCAGCGCATGGTTCTCATCTCGCGCCCGCTGGGAATGCATGCTCCATTTTTGTTCCCAGAAAAGGTCGGGAAGGATCACGAGACAACGCGCTATTTGAAGCCGCTCGAAACCTTTCGCGGCAACTACACTGTCTTCTCCGGCATGTCGCATGTCGGCTACCCGAGCGGCCATCATACCGACGTCGCGCTCTTCACCGGCGTTTCGCCCGGAGGTATTCGCTCGGCCTCCGACATTCACAACAGCGTCTCCCTCGATCATGTCGTCGCTGAAAAAATCGGCAACCAGACACGCGTTCCAAGCCTTGTGCTGGGAAGCGGATTGCCGTTGAGCTGGAACCACAAAGGCATCGCAAACCCCTCACAAACACGCGCGACATCTGTTTTCAAACAGCTCTTCATCGACGGCACCACAGACGAAGTCGCGCGCGAAATGCGCCGCTTAAATGACGGGCAGAGCATCCTCGACGGCGTGCGCGATCAATTAAAGGGACTGTCTCAACGCGTCGGCTCAACCGACCGTGACCGCATCGATCTGTTCACGCATTCGATCCGAGAGGCCGAACAACGCTTGCAACAGGATCAGGCGTGGGCGACCAAGCCGAAGCCGAAAGTCGAGTACAAGCCCCAGGAATTTGACGCGGCCTTGATGATCGAGCGCGAACGCCAGTGGTATGACATCGTCCGGCTCGCGCTGCAAACGGATTCCACGCGCATGATCGTGCTCTCACACGGCGAAGGCGGCAAAGCAAAAATCCCGGGCCTGAATCTCGCCCATCACGACGCGTCGCATCACGGCCAGGACGAGACTAAAATTGCTCAACTCGCCATCGTCGAAGAAGCCGAAATGACAGCGCTCGCAGACTTCCTCGGCAGCCTGAAAGCGATCAACGAAAACGGCACGAATCTGCTCGACAACACGATGGTTTTCTGCAGCAGTAACTTGAGCAATTCCAGCGCGCACAAGACCGACAATCTTCCAGTACTCCTCGCCGGTGGCGGCTTCAAACACGCCGGACACGCTGCGTACGATCGTAAAAACAACAAGCAGCTTTCAAATCTGTACGTCCGCATGTTGCAGCAGATGAAGGTCGACGTCCCAACATTCGGTTGCAGCACCGGCACGCTGACTGAAATCGGGTAACGGCATGTCCTCGCCCCTCCCCACCCCCGTCGAATGGTCGCACGAACTAATTCGCAGCCGCGTCGCAACCGGTTCGTGGGTTGTGGATGGGACCGCCGGTAACGGCCACGACACGCTGCTGCTTGCGCAGTGTGTTGGAACACATGGCCGGGTCTTCGCGTTCGACGTTCAGCAAGCGGCGCTCGATGCGACGCGAGCACGATTGACCGATGCAGGCGTGATCGACTGCTGCTCGCTGATTCTCGAAGGCCATCAACACATGGCTCATGTCCTCCCAACAGAAGCGAACGGTAAACTCGCGGCGGTCATGTTCAATCTCGGCTGGCTACCAAAACAAGATAAGAGCTGCATCACAAAAACTGAAACAACCCTCGTCGCATTGGAAACGGCCATCTCGTGGTTACAGCCCGGCGGTTTGCTGACCGTTGTCGTGTATCCCAATCACGACGGCGGCGACGATGAAGCACAATCAGTCGCAGATTGGGCGTTCGCGCTTTCTGATAAAACATACGAAGTTCGACACATGCGTTCACACTACCGAAAAGGCCTAAGCCCCGAATGCTGGGCCGCGCGAAAACGTCCCGGAAAAACGCAGCCGAGTTAACGAACGCTTTACTTCGCTGATACGAGCTGCCCCTTCATCTTCGTGCTGAGAATATCCCAGACAAACACGTTACCTTTCAAATCGCCGATCAGGACCATCGTACTGTCCGGCGTCACCGCTAGTCGCGTCGGCAACAAAGCCAGCGCTTCAGATTCCGCCACTTTTTTTCCGTCCGCGCTCCACAACCGGACGATATTGTCCCGCCCGACGCTGAGCATTTTGCCATCGTTTGCGAACTGAACGCATAAGACGCCGCCGGGCAATTTTCCAAACGTCTGTCCTTTGGGTTTGGGCACGTGAGGCGACGATGACGTCACTGGCCAGCCCTCTTTCGTGTCCCAGAAAATCAACTGACCGTCTTCACCACCTGTCGCAAGCACTTCACCGTCCCCGCGCCAGCTCATCGAATTCACACCGTCTTTGTGCTCGGAGAGACTGTACGTGATCCCACCGGTTTCAGTCTCCCACAAATGCAGACCGCCGTTGCGGTCGCCGGTCGCGAGCTTCGAACCATCGGGGCTGAACTCAAGCGACGTGATCCAATCAGTATGCTTGGTGATTTTGTACGCGAGTTTTCCGTCGCGCGTCGAGAAGACTTTGACGACCTTCGTCGGGCCACCGATAGCAATCCACTTTTGATCGGGGCTGATGTCCGCAGCCAAAACGACATCCGTTTCGTCGCCAAAATCCCCAAGCCGCGCGCCTGTTTTAACATCATATAAAACGGCTTTCCCGAGCTTCACGCCGCGCCCGCCCGCAGCCAACAGCACCGAACCGTTACGGCTGAAACGCAAGACACACGGAACGCCTTCCGGGAACGGCAGGACTCCGAGGATGGTCTTCGTCGTCGTATTATAAAGGGTGATGCGCTCCTGCCCGGCGACGGCAGCCAGTGGGCCGCGAGGACTGACCGCAAGCGCCGTAATGGCATTCGAGCGTTTCAATTCCGGCAGATTAATCGCGGGCAATTTCTCAGGCATCGGAGCAGGCCCCGCGTCCGCACCCGTCCCAGCAACTTTGAATTCAAGCGAGCGTTTCGGTCCAGCCTTCGACGCTTTACCAGCGGCCTCGACCAAGCCTTGATCGATCCAATTCTTAATGGTCTCAACTTCTCCGTCAGAAATCTTCGGCTGCTTCGGCGGCATCGGATTGATGTCGTTGCCTTCATGCGCCATCGCCAAATACATAGAACTCCCGCTCGGTCGTCCCGCTTTGACGACTTCGCCAGAACTGCCGCCCTTCAACAAGTCGGTGTAGCTGGACAGATTCAACCCATCTTTTTTCTCGTCTTCACCATGACACTTGAAACACCGCGCGCGCAGAATCGGCTTCACGTCGTCATCGTACGTCAACACTTTCTTAGCCTCGCCCGCGATTCCGCAGAACGGTGCCAGTCCGAGCGCAATCAATCCCAACCATTTAACACAATCAAATTTCACAATACCCGCCTCAATTAATTATCATCGCTTTATAAAACTCTCTGCCGTTCTTTGCGCCTTTGCGGACCTTTGCGTCTCTGCGTGAAATCCGTTAGTGATTGAACATGAATTCCGTCGAGTTCAGAATCGCCCAGAAAATATCGTCGTACGCTTTCTTGTCGCCGGCTTGGCTTCCAACCAGTTCCACCAGCTTCTTCTGCTCATCTGCAGCGGGCTTGCGCGACAACGCTCGGATGTACAATTCATCCACCACATCGTTCGAATTCTTCTTGCCGTCTTTCAAGAATAGTTCGAGGAATTTGCTTTCAGCAATCTTGCCCTGGATCGTGCTGCCGTTGATCAAATGCAACGTCTGCCCGAACGTCGGTTCGTTGCGCGTCTCGCACGCGCACACCGTTTCGCGCGATGACAAACCGAACGTCTTCAAGAAATAACTGCCGTAGCGCCGTCCGCCGTCGTACACCTGAACAGCGCGTTGGCCCTTCGGGACGCCTGCAAATGTGGTCACAGTGTCAGTCGCTTGCGACAACGAATCCAACAACACGTCCGCGCGCAATCGACGCAACGCCGCATGAGAAAACTGAGCGTCGTCGCCCTTGTTTGACGCGTTGACGGTTGAACTCGTCTGATACGTTCGCGATAAACAAATGTCGCGCACAAGGCGGCGCATGTCGAATTTGTACTCGGCTAATTTAGTACCGATACCATCGAGCAATTCATGATTGCTCGGTGGATTGCTGATGCGAAAATCGTCAACCGGCTCCACAATGCCGCGCCCGAAAAATTGATCCCAAACGCGGTTGGCCATGTTGTTGCGGAAGAGCGTGTTTTCCGGCGACGTCAGCCAATCGGCGAATGCAACGCGCGGATCTTTGCCCTTCACGTCCGGAGCTGCACCGCCCAATAATTTGGCAGGCATCGGACGGCCATCAAGCAGGTGCTTCATCGGCGCCGCATTGTTGTCGTTGTAGACATACATCTCGCGCGAATCAGCGGACATCTTGCGTTTGATCCCCGTGAAGAAGCTGACGAACCCGTAGTAGTCGTCCTGTGTCCATCGATCAAACGGATGGTTGTGGCACTCGGCGCATTGAACACGAATACCCGTGAACAACTGCGCCACATCCTGCGCGACTGCTTTCGGTTCGTAATTGGACGGCGGGACCATCATGTAAAAATTCGATGCGGGATTTTGGAAATCGCTGCCGACACTCGTGACTTGCGTCCGAACGAATTCATCGAGCGGCACGTTCTTTTTGAATTGGTCGCGAATCCACGCGTGATAGATCATCGCCGATTTGCGGTCGTTGCCGGAGTTGTTGTTCTGGTCGGTCAACAGCTTTAACCACTCGCCCCATTTGGCCGCCCACAGGTCCGCGAACTCGTCACGAGCAAGCAACCGGTCAATCAACTTTTCGCGCTTGGATGAATCCATATCGGCAAGAAACGCGCGGCATTCAGCTGGAGTCGGCGGGAGGCCGATCAGGTCGAGATGAATGCGCCGAACAAACTGCTCGTCGCTGCACTCTTTGCTCGGGATAATCCGCAGTTTCTGCAATTTAGACTGCACCAATTCATCAATGTAATTACGCGGTTTTAAATCGCCCGGCCATTGAAAATTACCCTCGGTCGGAAGAACAATCGCCTCGGCTCCGAGCGTGAATTTATTGAAGCGCGCGAAGATGTACGTCGCGCCGAATTTGCCCGATTTCACGACGCCGTGCTCGTTGATGTCCGCGACGTTTTTATTGTTCGATGAGAACAACGCGAGCTTCGTAATGTCGCGTGTCGTACCATCTGAATACGTTGCAATCACATGCGTTGTCAACGATTTTCCAGCACCCTCGACAACCCACTTTTCAGGCTCGATTTTAATTCCCGTTGGAACCGGAACGTCCGCACTGTCGTCCGGCGTACCCGCTTCGATCCATTTCAAAATCGCCTGGTAATACTCACTGTTTTCTTTGAATAATTCACCACCTGTGTGCGGCACTTTTCCAGTGCTCTTCATCAGAATCAAGCTCTCTTCCGGAACAGATAGATTGATTCGTCGACCAGCCATTTGCTGCGTGATCCGGAAATAATCGCCGGTCGGATCGTAACCAAAAAGCGACAGTCGGAATCCATCTTTACCGCGCGCAGAACCGTGGCACCCACCACTGTTGCAGCCCGCGCGGAAGAACACCGGCATGACATCACGGCGGAAGCTCGGGCCATTCTCACCAGCCAATGCCGGGGCTGGCGCAGGGACGGGTGCGTCCGATGCAAACACATCCGCGCTCAACGCTACAGCCATTAAACCAAATCGAAAAAACGTACGCATAAACTCGTGTGTCCTTTTTTGTCTTCTAATCCACTTTCGCCGCTTTCACGCCGCGCGTCGGATCGATGCGCAGAATGCCGGAGCCTGACTGCTGGCGGATGCTCTGCCCATTTTCAGTCAACGTGATTTCGCAGAAAATCTCTTTGTACAAGCCCACGAGCGCTTCCGGCGCGGCGTCGATGTTGAACGTCACGGTCTTGTCTTTCGACGTGATTTTGGGCAGAGGCTCGATGATCGTCACGCCATGCGGCAGACGCTTGAGGGTGCAAACCGCTTCGCCCTGGAATTCTTTGTTCTGTTTCAATTCACAGACGATCTTTCCATGATGACCCCGTTCGACACTGGAGCGCGGAATCTGCACCGTCAGATACGGTTCGGAAACGCGCAACTCAATGAACGATGAAGCCACTCGTGTGTTGCCCGTGCCGGATTCGCGGTCGCCTTCGAGCGTCGTTGCGACAACCACAATTTTGTACGTACCCGCCGGAGCTTTCGAATTCGCCTGCAACGATAGTTTGGCAACATCCGATGTCGCTGGGATTGTCACTCCGGATTCACGCGTCACGCCGTTTGGAAGCCAATCCGTCTGGACATCAATCACGCCTTTGAAATCACCATTTCGCTTCACGTGGATTTCAAGCGCCAATTCGCCGTTCTGAACAAGCGACACCGTTGGCTGCGTGACTTCAATACTATATGGAGCCTGTTCCGTAACGGCGAATGCGAGCTTGTCGAGAAACACATGATGCCACGCGTAGCCGCCGCGACGATCCACGAACGTCATGCCTTGCGTTGAACCCGAATCAATTTTGACAGCTTTATCCACAGGCCGTGCGAGCAATTCCATCCATCCTGATTGCGGTTTGACGCTCGGATCAATCGTGAACAAAACCGGTAGCGTCAACTGATCTTTCGAGAATCGCGCGGACGAAATGCTCACGCCCTGGGGCAAACCAACCGCCTCCAATTCGTATTCGCCCTTCATCACCGTTCCCTGCGCAGCAGCGAGTGTGACGTTGCGGACGAAGCGGTTGCCCTGGGGCAAATCCATGCGGAAGAAATATTGGTACGGATATGAATTCGTCGGAGCAAGTTGGCTGACAACTTTTTCGTGTACCGGTTCGATTTCAATTCGATACGCGTAAGTCGGCCCACCCTGCCCGCGCGTGTCGTCTATGCCAATAACGTAATCACCGGTTACGCGCGGAATCCACGTGGTCGAAGGATCGAGCATGTCGGCGGAGCGCCAGCGTCCGTTGCCTTGAAGATGATCGCGCTCGGCCAACGTTGAATCGTCTTTTTCAAATTCGTTGCCCGTCGCCTTGATTTGGCGGATCCAAATCTTGGCATCCAACGGCGAGCCGAACCCTTGCGCGAAAACTCGAATCCGCAGGTTCGCACCCTTTTCAGCGTGGATCCCAAAGTAGTCCACATCGCCCGGCTTTTCTATGATGCCGTTGAACGCGACGGGAACCGAAGCCGGAGCCGTCGCCTTATCCTGCGTATCGTTGGGTTCAACTTCCATCACGTTCGGAAAAGTCGAAACGCGTAAGGTGTTTGCTGATGGCGGTGTTTCGTTTTCCTTGCCAGCGAAGTAAGCGAAATCGCCAGGCTGCTTCGGCAATTCAATCATCTGATTCGGCTCTGTGATCGCATCGCCAAATAACTTCACGTTCAACTTCTCACCCACTTGGCCACCCAGCGGATAGACCAGCATCGGGCGGACGAATGTACCAATGTGCAAACGGTAGTAAGCACTCGTCGGGCCGTAGAACATCTGCTGACCGACTTCAACGATGTACGTTCCGTCTTCAGGAATAAGCATTGAAATCAGCGGGTCGTGAACCAAAAGCGCGTTGTCATCGTTCTTGGCAATTTCTTTCCCGGCCTTGGTCAAGATGCGCGCGCACAAATCGAATTCGCCACCGCGATGCAATGTTCCCAGCCGCGTGGCTTCGACTTCGACTGAAAGCCGCTGACCCTTTTTCATCTCAACGCTGTAGCAATCTTTGTCCAACACATCGCCACTCAAAATCATGCCGTGGACAGTCGAGTTGAGCGCAACAGGCTGAGCCGTTTCGGGCGTGTCATTGTCGCCAAGCTTCTTCTCTTTTTCGTCCACTGTCGGGAACGGTCCGACCCAAAACGTGACCGTATCCGTGCTGCTTTTCGCCGTGATCAAACGCAGCGGATGCTCGCCAAGCGCGCAATCAGGCTTAATGCGGAATTTAGCTTTAACCGTCCCCGTCGCCGTGATCTTGCCCTTCATTTCTTTCGACGTCTCAACGAAAGGCTGAATCTCTATCGCTTCAATTCCGGGGTTGTAGAAGAGCACTTCTTTCGGATCATTCAGTAGAGTGCCGTGGAACGTCACATCAACAGTCGTGCCGCGTTGTCCGCCGCGCGGTTCTACCCGCTCAACGTAATACTGAGCGGACCAACACGCTGCGGTGAATGTCGCAAGAAGAGTAAAAATGACGGAGCGCATGTTCGGAGTCCCTGGCTCAAGACGGGAAGTTCGATAGTGAATGATCACGAGTTTCGATCAATACAACTGGGGCACGGAGCAGCGTACTGCTCCGTGGCACCCAGCGAGTTAGTGCCATTCTTTCGACTAGGCTTTCGCGACGATACCCTTGACCAACTTTCCGCCGCGAATGATGTCAATCGGGCGGTCGCCCGGTGCCATCAAGCGTTCGTCCGCGTTGATGCCAAGCTGATTGTAGACCGTGAAGAGCATGTCTTCGACCGGAACCGGATCCACATCCGGTTCGCTGGCCGTCGAATTCGAGGAGCCGTAAATCTGCCCGCGCGTCAACCCGCCACCTGCGAGCGCCACCGAGAAGCAGCGCGAATAATGGTCGCGGCCTGCGTCAGTGTTGATCTTTGGCGAGCGCCCGAATTCGGACATGACCATCACAATCGTGCTGTCGAGCAAGCCGCGCTGATCCAAATCCGTGATCAATCCGGCCAATGCGTGATCGAACGCCGGCAACTGGCGCGCCACGTTATCCTTCACATTCACATGCAAATCCCAGCCGCCGTAGCTGACGCTGACGAAACGCACTCCCGCTTCAACCAAGCGGCGAGCCATCATCAAGCGCTTGCCGATTCCTGCAATCGCGCCTGAACGCGTGTCGCGCATGTCGGTGCCATACAGCGCGTTCATCTGCGTGGTTTCGTCGTCAAGCGTGAACGCTTTTTGAGCTGCGGGTGAGCTGATCAAGTTGTACGCGCGCTGATAGAACGAGTCCATCGCGTCGAGCGCGCGCGGGTCCGTCTCCATCGATTTGAAATGCGCTTCGACCGCGTCGCGAGCACTCTTGCGGCGGTTGAATTGTTCGTTTTCAATCCCCTTCGGCAACGTTACATCGCGGACTTTAAAACCCGCCTGGCCCGGATCGGCGCCAATTTCAAACGCGCCAAATTTCGAACTCAAATACCCCGTGCCACCCGCTGGTTGAACGTTCGGGACACCCACATAAGGAGGCAGATTGTTCTTCGGTCCAAACTGCTGCGCAATCACAGAACCCATGCACGGATGTTGAATCGCCGGCGTGGGCAGATAGCCGGTCATCATGTGATATGCGGCTTGAGCATGGTCAGGAATGCGTCCGGCGATGGAGCGAATGACCGTCATCTTGTCGGCGACTTGAGCCGTCTTCGAGAGGTACTCGCTGAACACCACGCCGGGAATCTTGGTCTTCACGACACCGAGCGGTCCGCGATATTCGACCGGCGCGTCAGGCTTCGGATCCCACGTTTCCTGATGCGGACTGCCGCCCGGAAGATAAATCTGGATAACGGCTTTGGCTTGACCTTCCTTGGCCTTATTGCCGCTGACGGAGCGCCCATCGCCTTCGCCCGCGCGAGCTTTCTTGCCCAAGTAATCGCCCAAAGTCAAACCAAAGACACTCAGCGCACCCACCTGCATAAAGTTGCGCCGCTGCAGCGGAATCAAATGGCCGCCCGGACATTGCTGGCAGGTCGAATTCAAGCCCTTCATAAGATCACCCTCTCCGTAATGTGGATTTTTGAACGAATCGGTTCCATAGAGCCATTCGCAACCGCAAACGGCTTTCATTAGGTATATAGTCTCGAAGCACCCACCAATGCGAAGATTTCTTGAATTTTTAAAACTTTTTTTCTTGCATTCCTCAATTCCCGTTTCACCTGACTTCCCGCCTCCTCGCGTGTATACTCACCAATAATTCTCACATAAACCGGACCCGATCCACTCATGCCCGATCCGATTGCCCCACCCTCCTTTTCGTTCCGCCGAGCCACGCTCGACGACGCTCCAGTGCTCATTCGTCTGATCTGTGCCCTCGCGGATTTCGAAAATCTCACGCCTCCCGACGCCGCCGCGCAAGCTCGCCTCACCGCCGACGGCTTCGGCCCAAAACCGCGCTTCGAAGCCTGGCTCGCCACCGTCCCCGACCGCGCAGAACCCGTCGGTTACGCGATGCTCTTCGAAACGTACTCCTCGTTTCTCGCCAAGCCCACGCTGTACCTCGAAGACATCTTCGTCCTCCCCGACTTTCGCGGACGCGGCATCGGTGGCGCATTCCTGCAACACTGCATCGCCCTCGCCAACGAACGTGATTGCGGCCGCATGGAATGGACCTGCCTCGACTGGAACACCAAAGCGCAAGACGTCTACGAATGCAAACTCGGCGCAAAACGCATGTCGGAATGGTACCTTTATCGCTTAACGTTCTAACGCTTATTTCCCGGAGCTCCCAATGTCCCGCTACCTCCCTCTCTTAACCCTGCTCGCGCTGAATTCAGTCGCCATCGAAGCCACTATCGAATCGACGCTGACGACCGCCGCGCCGCAGATCCGCATGTTCGCCTTCGACGCCGATCCCAATAGCTACTACGCATCCTCCAACAACGCCGGGCCGAACGATCACGTCACGCTGGTCTTCGATGCTCCCGTCGCGCTGAATGCCATCAGCGTCGTAACCGGTCGCGTCAAAGGCGGTGACGCGCTCGACAAAGGCGTCCTCGAAATCTCCACCGACGGCAAGACGTTCGAAACCCTCGCGCCCTTCGCGGACGGAGCCGTCAAAGCCGACGCCAAAGGCCGCTCGATCCTCGCGGTTCGCATCACGCCGTCCGAAGACTTGAAGCACCCGCTCGCGATCCGCGAATTTACACTCGACTCCACTCCGCCGGTCACTCCCTTTAAATACCCGGTCGAAGTCATCGTCGATGTTGCCGACGCGCCCGAGATGAAAGAGTGGGCCGACAAATCCGCGCGCATCAACGAACGCGCTTACCAGATGATGTGCGACGAACTCAAAAGCGACGGCTTCACCCCGCGCACCGTCGTCCCGATGGCGATCAAGAACGACTACAAAGGCGTCGCGGTCACCTACAACAGCTCCCGCATCGTCGGAGCCACCAAGTACTTCAAAGAACATCCCGCCGACTTCGGAGCGATGGTCCACGAAATGGTCCACGTCGTCCAAACCTACAAAGGCCGCAATAATCCCGGCTGGCTGGTCGAAGGCCTCGCCGACTACATCCGCAACTACCGCTGGGAACCCAAAAAGCCCCGCAAACTCACCCCCGAACAAGCCAAATACGACGGCAGCTACCAAATCACCGCCCGCTTCCTTGCGTTCGTTATGGATACCTACGACACCAAAACCGTCAGCGTCCTGAACAAAGCGATGCGCGAAGGCAAGTACTCCGAGGAGATTTTTAAGGACCTCACGAAGAAGACGTTGCCCGAGTTAGGCGAAGAATGGAAGGCGTCTCTTAAAAAATAACGCCCAAACCCCTTTGTCGCACTCCCACACAATCACATTGTGCATAATAAATCCATTATCGATATATTATTCATCCACCATCCGTACCAATACGAGCCTATACATAGGCACCTCATTGCCCTATTTTATTCCAAATAAATTAGAAAATCTTCAACCCGCCCCCACACTACTTCACCCCACTCGCCCGCCCAATACTAAACCCATACGGCAACCGCCCCACCAACGCGCTATCATGATTCTTCAACAACCGAATCATCCAATGCCGCATAAACGCCGCAAGCCAATCGCGCCCTTCATGCCCAGGCCGATTCAACAAACCGCGAAAGCGCTCATTCCCTTGGTAGCACCGAGCCGCACGAGTCGCCAACCTCTCCACCCATCCACCCGGCAACGCACACCCCACACACCGCTCAGCTTCATCCAAAACTCGCTCAGCGATCAGCTCCGGCAACAACACCGTATCACGTTCCAAGTCATGATCATCAAGCGGATCAAAGAGGTCCGCGCAGTCATCACGTCGCTGCCGTTTAAAAACCGCCCGACGAGGCAAAACCGCCCGAGTGTTCATTCCCCGCCTCCTTCCACAATCCGCAAGAAACAAAGGTATCTTACACAAGTAACTTCCAGAAGGTGTTTGCAGTAAGCCCCGAAGGGGCGACATAATGTAGCCCAGGGCGTAAGCCCTGGGTCCAAATCCCCGCGCGAAATTGAGCCCTGTAAGGGCGACATAATGTGCGTGCGAGTCGTCCACCCGTGCCATTCAGCCCGCGCTTTCATTCCCCGCCCCCTTCCACAATCCGCAAGAAACAAAGGTATCTTACACAAGTAACTAGAAGGTGTTTGTAGTAAGCCCCGAAGGGGCGACATAATGTAGCCCAGGGCGTAAGCCCTGGGTCCAA